>JAPKZM010000306.1 GCA_026393775.1 Candidatus Aminicenantota bacterium | reverse complement strand
CTGATCTCTCCGGCGATGGCTTTCTTATACATTCCCTTGACGTCGCGCTCGATGCATTTTTCCAGGGAGCACTTGACGTATACTTCGATGAAAGCGCCGATCATGGAGCGGATTTCGGCGCGGATGCTACGGTAGGGGGAGACAAAGGCGGCGGTGGTTACGGCGCCCTGGCGGGTCAGCAAGGAGCAAACAAAACCCACCCGGCGGATATTTTCATCGCGGTCCTCCTTGGAAAACCCCAACCCCTTGCTCAGGTATTTGCGGGTGATGTCGCCGTCCAATTCCTCGGGATGGATGCCTCTTTTTTTAAGCTCGGCATTCAGCTTTAATGCCAGGGTCGTCTTTCCCGAACATGGCAGCCCTGTGAACCAAACCGTCACACCTTTCATTTGTTGCTCCTCCATCATGAATTTGCCTTCAGCGGTCGATGACCAGGTATTTTTTCGGCAGAATCAGTTTGCTGGAAAATTTGACGTTGGTCAGCATGATGATGGCCCGTTCCCGGTCGGGAAGTTCTTCCTGGAAGATTCCCTCCCAGCCCTCGAAGTCGCCTTCATCGATGACTATCCTGTCGCCCTTGCGGAAAAGTTCTTCGCGCTTGCGCAGCAGGACGATGCCGTTGTCTTCGCGGTTCTTGATATCCTGTATTTTGTCATTGCCGATGGTCCAGAGATACTCGTTGTAGCCCAGGATATTTTTTACCCCCTTGGTGTATTTCACTTTCTGGTACAAATCGTAAATGTTGAAGCGGGCGAACAGGTAGCCGCTGAAAAGAGGGGTAATGCGGTCGATCTTGATCTTGTTCTTTTTTATTTTTTTCAGATAGACCGGGAGGTAAACGTCGATTTCCAGCGATTTCAAATTTTTTTCGGCGCAAAATTCTTGCTTGGGTTTGCTGTGGATGACGCACCAATCGCGGGCGTCGTTGTCTTTCATTGATGAATTTTAGACCATATCGGCTCCAAAGTCAATTCAGGTATGGTATAATAAAAAAAGAGGCATCACAATGAATGAGGAACAAAAAAAGACCGATCCGGTTCCGTTGACGTCCGCGGCCCAGGGAAACGGGGAAATTCTTCAGGAATATTATCAGAGCTTCTGGCATAACTCCAAGTTCTGGCTGGGAGTAGTCGTATTTTTATTCGTGCTGCTGTTCGCCTTCATCTACAAGAAAACCGTCGTGGATACCACCATGGACCCGAAGCAATTGAAGGCGGCGCTGGAGTTCTTTGAAATTTCAAGCCAGTGGGTGGTCAATGAGCAGGTCAGTGATGAAGATTTCCAGGGCATCATCCTGGTCCCCGAAGTCTCGTTTCGCGTTCGCAACATCGGGAAAGAGGATTTAAGTTATGTTTTTTTATTGGCCGTGTTCCGCTTTATGGACAACGGCAAATACATCGGCGAGGGCTACCAGATGACGTTGCGCCGGCCTTTGCCTCCGGGCCAGGAAAGCGCCAGGATTACGTTAAAGGCCGGATTCGGTTATCGGGCCTCGTCCGCGGCCGCTTTTGAAAAATACAAGGAGAGCTGGCGGAATTCCTTCTGCGAGGTCTTTGCCAAGTCGCATAATTCAGGTTTGACCTGGGTGAAAACTTTTTATATCAGTCGCAAAATTGCCGGCCAGGATATTGAAATAAAGCTCAAATAGATACGGCTTATTTCAACAGGGCCGCGATTTTGTTCTTGAGTTCGCCGCCCAGCAAATGGCTGGCCTCGATCTTTCCCCTGCGGTTGATGATAAAGGTCGAAGGGATGTATTCCACCTGGTAGAGAGCCGCTATGGCTTGGCCGGTTTCCAGGTCGATGATCTGCAGCCAATCCATCTTCTTGTCCTTGACGAACAGGCGGGCAGCCTGCAGGTCGCGGTCGAGGCTGATGCTGATCATGACAAAATCCTTGTCTTTAAAATTGCGGAAAATGCCGAGTAGGTTGGGAATTTCCACCCGGCAGGGCGGGCACCAGGTAGCCCAGAAATCGAGCAGCACGACTTTGCCTTTGAGCTCGGATAATTTCACGCTGCGGCCGGAAACATCTTTGGCGCTGAAATCGGGCGGTTCTTCGCCCGCTTGCGCCAGGCAGAAAACAGATGTCGTCAGAAAGAGTGCGGCTATCAAGATGGATGTTTTTTTCGTCTTCATACCCTCATTTTACCACAAAAATGCGGATCTCAGAAAACCCGCCGGCGCCCGTTCTTGATAAAAATAATGGTTTTTGTTATATATTCCACATGGTTTCCATCAGCGACGCAGTTAAAAAATTCGTTTTGCAGACGCCTTTCCTGGAGGAAGGACTGGCCGCGGGTATGATCAACCTCTCGGCGCTGGCGCGCATCATGCGCCCGAAGATCGAATCCAAGCTGATCAAGAACGCCAGCAATGGCGCCATCATCATGGCCTTGAAAAGGCTGGCCGACGGGTTGCAAAAGAGACAACCGCGGCCGAAGGCAATGGCCAAGTACGTCAGCGATATCACCCTAAGGTCGCACCTGAGCGAGTTCACATTTCGTTTCTCCGACGCCATCCTGTCAAAGCAGATCAAGTTGCTGCAGGAAATCGGCGGCCAGCACGGCAAATTCGTCACCTTCACCAGCGGCGTGATCGAGGTGACGGCCATCGTCAGTTCCGACCTGGATAAAAGGGTGGAAAAGATCTTCGCCGGCGAAGAACTGTTGTCGCGTTACGACCGGCTATCGGCGGTCATCCTGCGTTTGACCCCCGAAACCGTGTCCGCGACCGGCATCTACTATCTAATCCTCAAACTGCTCTCTTGGGAAAACATCAACGTGGTGGAGGTCGTTTCCACCTACACCGAATTCATCATTCTACTCGACGACTCCAGGATCGACCAGGCTTTCTCCATTCTCCGGTCATTGCTGCTGCCGGGTTGAAGGTGAGATGGAAGAGTGACCCGCCGGTTTTCGCCTGGGAACGAACGGCGGATGGGTAAACGGGTCCGAGGTAATGTGATTCCGACTAAAGGAGGGAAAGAATGACCATTGGCATGATAACCGATTTCGGTGAAAACGATTATTTCGTGGGTACCCTGAAAGGGGTGATCAAGAAGATCAATCCCCAGGCCGACATCATCGACATCTGCCACGGCGTGCCTTCCTATTTCATCCAGGGCGGATCCTATGTGTTAGAAAAGACCTTTCGTTTTTTCCCGGCCGGCACCATTTTCCTGGTGGTGGTCGATCCCGGGGTGGGCACCAAGCGCAAGCTTCTGCTGGTCACGGCCGCCGGCTTCAGCTTTGTCGCGCCTGATAACGGGATCCTGACCCCGATCTTCGATCTGGGTAAAGATATGCTTGTCCGCGAGATCGATCAAGAGCGCTATTTCCTGATTTCCGGTTCCTCCACCTTTGAGGCGCGCGACCGCATGGCCCCGGTGGCCGCCTATCTGTCGAAAGGGACCGCTGCGGCCGATATCGGCAGTCCGACGGACGAATTCGTCGTCAACACCGACTATCACCCACAGCTGGTGTCGCCCAACCAGATCGAGGGGCGGATCATCCACGTGGATAAGTTCGGGAATCTCATCAGTAACGTGTCGGGGAAATGGCTCTTTGAAAAATTGCTGGCTTGCGGCTGCCAGCACTTCAAACTGCGCATCAATGACCAGGAAATCAGCGAATACCGGCAGAATTACGCCTCAACCAGCGGCTTGCCTTTCCTGCTGATCGGCAGCCACGGCAACCTGGAAATCGCCATGAACCGGCGCCAGGCTTTCAGGGAACTAAAGGCCCAGTTGAACCAGAAATTCATGATCCTGCTTTCCTGAATAGACGGAAAGGCCGCACCTGTCATTGAAATAAAAAAGGAATTGATTTATAGTATGATTTTAAACCGGATTGGTTTAAATTCGGTTTGGGTGTCAGCTCTAAACGAGATAGAGGTGAAAAAATGTCATACTTGCTCGCGGTGAAGGAAATCCTGGGATTCGCGGTTTATATTGAAGAGAGGGGATATGAATTCTACGTGGAGGCGATGAAGAAGTTCGCGGAGCCTCGCGCCACCGAGCTATTCCAGTACCTGGCCGACGAGGAATTCAAGCATGAGGAGTTCTTTAAAAAACTTGTGGAAAAGAGCGGCGGGATAAAGAGGGAAAGCCTCGATCCGGAATACCAGGCCTACATGAAAGAATTCATCAAGGCACACCAGTTGGGCGACAAGGAGGCGATCAATAAGAAACTCACGCGGATCTCCACCCTGGATGAAATCCTCGACCTGGCCATGAGCTTCGAGAAGGACTCGATCGTCTTCTTTTCCGAGTTGAAGGAAATGCTGGCCAAGGGGGATACTGCGGCAGTGGAGAGGGTCATTCACGAAGAGATGGGTCACCTGCGCAAGATCTTCCAGATGAAACGGGAGTCCATTAAAAAATAAAGCTTTTTTAAGAAAGAGCTGATTTATTTTATTCAGGAGGGAGCATGAATTTAATGGAAATCATTGAGAATAGACGAGCCTACCGTTCATTGCAGCCGGTGGAGATCAATGAAGGTTTGGCCCGCGACCTGGCCACGGCCGCATCCCTGTCGCCTTCGTGCAATAACAAGCAGCCCTGGCGTTTCGTGTTTGCCTTCGACACGGATGTCCTGGAACGGCTGAAGGGAACCATGAACAAGGGCAACGAATGGACGAAGGCTGATTCCATGATCATCGCCGTGACCAGCCGCAAGGACATGGATTGCCTGATCAAGGAAAGGGAATACTATCTGTTCGACACCGGAATGGCCACGGCCTTTTTGATCCTGCGGGCCACGGAGCTTGGCCTGGTCGCCCACCCGATCGCCGGCTACGATGAAGACAAGGCCAAGGAGATCCTGGGCATTCCCGTTGACATGCGTTTGATCACCCTGGTCAACGTCGGCAAGCACTTTCTGCCGGCCAATGCCCTTTTGAGCGCAAAGCAGGCCGAAATCGAAAAAACAAGGCCCGAACGCCTTCCGTTATCCGAGATCATGAGGCTGAACCATTTCTGAAAAAAAAGGGGCAACAGTCTATAGCAGTTTGCGGATGGCTTCCTTGGCCAGTTCGTCGGCCCGTTCGTTCCATTTGATCTGGCTGTGGGCGGCCACCTTGTGAAAGGTGATCTGGCGGAAGCGGTCCTTCAATTTCAGCAGGCGCAGCCATAGATCCTTGTTCTCGACCGGCTTTTTGCCGGCCGTCAGCCAGCCGTTTTTCTGCCAGCGCAAATACCATTTCTGCACCAGGCAATTTTGCAGGTAGGCGCTGTCGGTGAAAACGGCCAGGGGCAGGGCGGGGTTCTTGATCGCCTCCAGGGCCTTGATGCAGGCCAGCAGTTCCATGCGGTTGTTGCTGGTGTTTTTTTCGGCCCCGGAGATTTCCCTGGTCTTGCCTTTATAGAGCAGGATGGCCCCCCAGCCGCCGCGGTTCTGGCGCTGCTGGTTGTTGCTGCAGGCCCCGTCGCAATAAATGACTATTTTATCCAGCGAATTTTTTCCTGTCATGACAGGGGCATTATAATCCGTCTATCCAGAAAAAAGCAACCGCAGCCGCGGGGGAAATGAACGCGTCAGCGGCCGTGTGATCCGTGGCCGCCGCCGCGCGCCATGTCGCGGCCGTGTTCCATGACGCCGGCCATCAATGTGGCGCAGAGTTCGGCGCCGCGCGGAGAGCCGGGAAAGTTAACGATGATGCTTCTTCCCTTTTGCCCGCAATAGGCGCGGGAAAAAACGGCGTGCGGGGTTTCCTTGGCCGATTCGCGGCGCAGCCATTCGCTGATGCCGGGGATGGCGCGGTCGCAGATGCGGGCGCAGGTTTCGGGGGTGATGTCCCGGGGTGAAAGCCCGGTGCCGCCGCAGGTCAGGATGTAGTCGCTGTCCAGATTGTCGCTGACCGCCTTGGCGATCGCCTCGGCCTCATCCGGGATGACGCTCAGGCGAATGTCGGCGCCTGGCAGCCGCTGCTCCAGGATCGCGCGGATGAGCGGCCCGGATAGGTCGGAATATTCTCCGGCGGACGCCCTATCGGACACGGTAATGACCGCTACTTTGATCATGGATCTTGCCTCCTTTAAGCACCTTGGCGAAAATCCCCTGGCTGGGCATAATGCATTCGCCGGCGGTATAGTAGATGGCGCAGTGGCTGTGGCACTCCTTGCCGATCTGGGTGATCTGCAGTCGCACCGGACCGATGGCGATGATCTCGCCGACCTTGGCCCGGCTCCAGTCCACGCCGCGGGTTACGATGTTTTCGCCGAAGGCGCCCGGGGCCAGATCCAACCCCTTGGCCTTCATGGCGTCGATGGCTTCGCCGGCCAGAAGCGAGACCTGGCGGTGCCAGGATCCGGCGTGGGCATCGCCCAGGATGCCGAAATTCTCCCGCAATTCGACCTCGGGTGTTTCGTGCTTGGCCACGCCTTTCGCGTTGGCGATGTTGACCGCTTCAACCTTGAATTTCACGCTTGCTTTTCTCCAGTAGGGCGATGGCCCCGATGATCATTTTCTTGTCGACCGCCTTGCACATATCGTATATGGTGAGGGCGGCGATGCTGACCGCGGTCAGCGCTTCCATCTCAATGCCGGTTTTTCCCTCGCTGACGGCCTTGGCGGTTATTTCGATGCCGTCGGGCACGATAGTAAATTGCACATCCAGCTGGTGGATGGCCAGCGGGTGGCAGAGAGGGATGAGCTCCGCCGTCTTTTTGCCTCCCTGGATGGCGGCGACGCGGGCTACGGCCAGCACATCGCCTTTTTGCAAGCGGTTCTTGCGCACCAGATCCAGCGTCGCCGGGGCCAGGATGATCTTGCCCGCGGCCACGGCTTCCCGGTGTGTAGGCGGTTTTCCGCTGATATCGACCATTTGCGCTTTTCCGGAACCATCGACGTGACTGAGTTTCATTTATCCTCCTATCTGCCAGTTTTCGCGGTTGCGGCAGGAAACCCCGTGCCGGGGCTTGGCGCGCACGGCTTTCTCCAGACTGGCCCCGATATCGGAAAAATCGATCGCGAATTCCAGGTCGGAAAACAAGCAGGGTTTCAACTTGCCGTCGGCCGTCAGGCGCAGGCGATTGCACTCGCGGCAGGACAGCGGCCTTTCGGCCGCCAAGGCACTGTCCACGCTTTTCAGGTCGTGCAGCGAATAGTGGTGAATACGCTGCAGGCGCAAGCCGTTGTCCCGGCAAAACAATTTCATGGACTCAACGTCTTCGTCATTGAATCCCGGGATCAGCACCATGTTGATCTTGGTGGCCCGGAAGCCGGCCTGGTGGGCGGCGACGATACCGGCCAACGCCTTTTCTATGTCACCGTTGCGGGTGATGCAACGGTATTTGTCTTGATCCAGAGTGTCCAGCGAGATGTTCAGGCGGTCGAGCCCGGCTTGCTTGAGTTCCGCGGCCAACGAGTCCAATAGAATGCCGTTGCTGGTCATGCTGACTTCGCTGACTCCCGGGAGCGCCTTCAAGGCGCGAACCAAAAAAACAATATTTTTTCTTACCAGCGGTTCGCCGCCGGTCAGGCGGATTTTGTCGATCCCCATGCTCGCGGCAACGGCCGCAACTTGGACGATCTTTTCATAGGGTAGGATCTCGGCGTGGCTCTTCAGTTCGATGCCCTTCTCAGGCATGCAATAGGTGCAGCGCAGGTTGCAGCGGTCGGTTACGGCTACCCGCAAGTAATTGATCTTGCGGTCATAGGCATCGAACATCGACAGTGCTCCCGGACGAAATTTCGCTTTGCCCCGCGGGAACGTAAAGCAGGGCGTCGGCCTGGCTCAGGGCATGCAGGTGGGCTGAACCGTGGTAAACAAGCACTTCAGCCCGACCGTCACGAAGGCGCAGCGGCAGGAAAGCGCTCCGTGCGGCCTGGGAACGCCGGTAGCCGCTTCCCAGGGTCACTTTTGCCATCCGCGGCCGAAAATCGTGGCCCAGCAGGCGCATGATCAATGGCTGGATGAACACCGCGAAGATCACGAAAGTGGAGACCGGATTGCCCGGCAATCCGAAAACGGCCTTGTCGCCGCGGCCGCCGAAGACCGTGGGCATGCCTGGTTGAACCGCGATTTTTTGGAAATGCATGGTCACGCCCGCCTGTTGCATGGCGGTCGGGACGAAGTCGAAATCGCCGGCCGAAACTCCTCCGGAAACGATCAGCAGGTCGCAGCGGGTCAGGCAGCTGGAGATCAGGGCGGCAGTCGGCTTCAGGTCATCGGCGCTCCGGCCCAATGCCACCGGAGCGGCTCCGCAGTCGCCGATCTGGGCGGCCAGTGAATAATAATTGCTGTTGTAGATTTGAGCGGGCCCGAGGGGAGTGCCGGGATCGACCAGCTCCGAGCCGGTCGTAAGGATGCCGATCCGGGGCGGCTTGGCCGTGGCCACGTCGGCAATCCCGAGCGAGGCAAGCAGGGCGATCTGCGCCGCCCGCAGGCGGGTGCCTTTGGTCAGGACCCGCTGTCCAACCTGGATGTCCTCACCCTTAACGCGGACATTGCGATTCCTGTCTTCGGCGACGATGCGCATCGAACCGTTTTCTTCGATCGTGCACTCGCGTTTGACCACGCGATCGGCGCCCGGCGGGAGCATGGCCCCGGTCATGATCTTGGCGCACTGGCCGCGGCCCACGCTCCGGCGCGGCGGAGTCCCGGCGGCGATGGTTTCGACTATTTCATAAACTGGAGAACGATCTCCCGAGATAATGGCATAACCGTCCATAGCTGACTTGTCGAATTCGGGGACTGCGAAAGGGGCAGTGCTGTCCCGGGCCAAGACCCGGTTTTGCGCGGTCAGCAGCGGTACGGTCTCGCTGTTGACGTTGACCGGGAAAGCAGCAATGATCTTTTGCGCTTCTTCCACGCTGATCAGCGGGGCTTCACTCATGATTCGGGAACCCTTGGCGGGTGAATATTGAATGATTCTTTTTTGCCACTTGTTTTTCTCCTTTCCAGTCTGGGAGGCAGAGTCGTTTCCGGCCCGGCCCTCGCGGTTCAACGGCGTGGCCTTCGGGCTTTAGCTCATTGAGCTCGGAGAAAAATCATCCTATCAGAAAAATAAATGCCGGTCAAATTCATTCGTAGCGCAAAGCTTCGATGGGGTTGAGAGCGGAGGCTTTGCGCGCCGGGTAGTAGCCAAAGAAGATGCCCACGGCGCCGGCGAAGCCGAAGGAGAGCAGGACGTTCATCGGCGCGATGACCGTATTCCATTCGGTGGCCAGATGGACGATCCAGGTGGCCACAAAGCCGATCAGGACGCCGATCAGGCCGCCGGAAAGGCTGAGCACGATGGCCTCGATCAGGAACTGCACCAGGATGTCGCGGCTGCGGGCGCCGATGGCCATGCGGATGCCGATCTCGTGGGTGCGTTCGGTGACCGAAACCAGCATGATGTTCATGATGCCGATGCCGCCGACCAGCAGCGAGATGCTGGCGATGGAGGCCAGCAGGATGGTCAGGACCTGGGTCGTCTCCCGGGCGGTGGCCATTATGTCGGTCTGGTTGCGGACGGTGAAGTCGTCGTCCTCGCCCTCGGGGATTTTGTGGGCTTCGCGCAAAATGGCGGTGATCTCGGCCTGGGCTTGCGCCATCTGTTCCAGCGAGGCAGCGCGCAAGAGGATCTGGTTGACATGCACGTGACCGCTCAGGCGGTACAGGACGGTGGAGTAGGGGGCGATGAGCAGGTCGTCCTGATCCTGGCCGAAGGCGCCCTGCCCCCTTTCCTTCACGACGCCGATGATTCTGAACGGAACGTTGCGCACGCGCAGCAACTGGCCGATCGGGTCCTCGTTGGCGAACAGGTTCTTGACGATGGTCTGGCCGATGACGCAGACCTTGTTCTGGGCGCGGATATCGGCGGTCGAGAAGAATTCCCCTGAAGCCAACGCCCAATCGCGGATTTCCAGGTATTGTTCGGATACCCCCCAGACGCTCGTGTTCCAGTTGCCGCTGCCGCCGATGATCTGGGCGCCGGCGCGTACCATCGGCGAGACCGCCACGATGAACGTGGTGTTCTTTTTCAACTTGTCCACGTCCTCGAGCGTCAGCTGCACGCCCGTGTCGGGCCCCATGTGTACCCCGCGCGACTGCATGGAGCCGGGGAAGATCGTGAGCAGGTTGGTCCCCATGCTGGCGATCTGGTTCTGGATGCGCATTTCGGCTCCCTTGCCGATGGCCACCATGACGATCACGGCGCCGACGCCGATGATGATGCCCAGCATGGTCAGCAGGGTGCGCATCTTGTTCTTGACGATCGACTTGAAAGCCACCTTGATCAGATTTTTCCATTTCATGAGGGCACTCCTTGGTCAGCGGAAGTCTTCCAGCGGCCAGCTTCCAGGTCCTTGGCGGCGTCATGGGGTCGGGACACTTCGATGTCGCGGATGATCCAGCCGTCGCGGAATTCGATGATGCGGCGGCAGTAGGCGGCAATGTCGTGCTCGTGGGTGACCAGAATGATGGTGATGCCCTGGCGGTTCAGCTCCTGGAACGTGGCCATGATCTCGATGCTGGTTCTGGTGTCGAGGTTGCCGGTGGGCTCGTCGGCCAGTACCATGGCCGGCTGATTGACCAGGGAGCGGGCGATGGCCACCCGCTGCTGCTGGCCGCCCGACAGCTGGTTGGGAAAGTGGTGGGCGCGATCGGCCAGTCCCACCCGATCCAGCGCCTGCCTGGTCAAAAGGTCGATATCCTGGTCCGGCGCATTGCGGGTATACAGCAACGGCAGCTCGACATTTTCAAAGGCGCTGGTCCTGGCCAGGAGGTTGAACCCCTGAAAGACGAAGCCTATTTTTTTATTGCGGATATCGGCCAACTGGTCGTGGTTCAGGTCGTTGACGTGGATACCGTCGAGATAATAATCGCCGCTGCTGGGGTGGTCCAGGCAGCCGAGGATGTTCAGCATGGTCGACTTGCCCGATCCCGAGGCGCCCATGATGGCGACCATTTCGCCTGAATCGATACTCAGGTCGATCCCTTTCAGGGCTTCGACCTGGACCTCGCCGCTGTCGTAAATCTTGGTCACCCGCTCGGTGCGGATGACGGCTTTATCGCTGCTCATGCGGTCTTCCCGGGTCGGATCACAGGATCCTCATGCGCGGCCCGCCGGCGGCCTGCTCTTCGGCCGTCAGGTTGATGCTCTTGATGACCTCCATCCCCTCCTTGATCTCGTCGGAGCGGATCTCGGTCATCTGGCCATCGGTGATGCCGGTCCTGACCCGAGCCGCCTTCAGGTTGCCGGAGGCGTCGAGATACCAGACCAGGGCGATGTCCTTCGGCCGGTTGCCGTTGCCGTTGGCGCCGGATCTGCTGAAGCCGTTTCCATTTCCCTGGGGCCGCGCGGCCGCACCCCCCCCCGGAGCCATTCCCGGCTGTTTGCCCATCCTGGCTTCAAATTCTTTCTTCAGTATTGCGATCATGTCTTCGCTGGGTTTGATGCGCAAGGCGGCATTGGCCACGCGCAGGACATCCCTGGCCTGGCCGACGAGAAAGTCGATGGTGGCGGTCATGCCCGGCAGCAGGAGCCCGTCTTTGTTGGCCACATTGATGACCACCGTGTAGTTGACCACATTGTTCAACGTGGTCGGTTCCAGGCGGATCTGGCTGACCATACCGGAAAACGTCTTGCTGGGCTGGGCCTGGACCGTGAAACGCACTTCCTGGCCCTCCTTGATCTGTCCGATGTCGCTTTCGTCGACGTTGGCCAGGATCTGCATCTTGGCAAGGTCGTTGGCGATCAGGAACATGGTGGGGGAGGAAAAGCTGGCGGCCACGGTCTGGCCGACATCGATATTGCGCGAGATGACGATGCCGTCGATGGGGGCGTAGATGGAAGCGTAACCGAGATTGATCCTTGTCCGCTCCAGGTTTGACTGCGCCGATTTCAACGTGGCTACCGCCAGTTCATTATTCACTTGAGCTTGTTCGAGGTCGTTCTTGGTCTTAATGTTCTCCTTGAACAGGTATTGCATGCGCTCCAGGTCTTGCCTGGTCTGTTTCAGCTGGGCCTTGGCTTTCTCATACGATGATTCGGCCTCCGAAACCGCCATCAGCAGGGAGGATGTGTCGATCATGGCGATCAGGTCGCCTTTCTTGACGGTCTTGTTGAAGTCGGTATAGATCTTGGCAATGCGCCCGGATACCTGCGTGCCGACCTCGACCGTGGTCACGGCGCTCAGAGTGCCGGTCGAGGAGACGATGGCCTCCAGGTCGC
>JAPKZM010000315.1 GCA_026393775.1 Candidatus Aminicenantota bacterium | reverse complement strand
CAGGAAGGGACCCCGACCACCGGGCCCAGCTGGCGCTCCTGGAAATGCTGGATAAAAGCCTCGCCGTCCGAACCGTTGTCCTCGTTGGACACGGCGACGTAGCACTGCGGACCGGCGCTGCCCGGGTAGCGGAACGGCTTCATGCCGCGCAAGACGTTGAAGCCCACCTGCTGGCGTTCCAGTTTGTCGATGAGAAAATACTCGGTCCAGCCGCCGGAGTTGCGGCGCACGTCGATGATGATGCCTTCGAGGTTGCGGAAGGCGCGCCAGAACTTGTCGAATTCACCGATGCCGTTGGAACTCATGTCGTTGATATGCATGTAGCCGACGCGGTTGTCCGTGGCTTTCAATACCTTGCGGATGTTCTCGCTCAGCCAGCGGTTGTAGCGCAAGGCGCGGTCGCCGCGCAGCGGCTCGACCTCATAGGTGCGGGCGTTTTGCAGGGCCGGAAGCGAATTGACGGTGAGCGTCACTTTCTGGCCCTCGCTGACCTGAAGGTATTTCCAGAAATCCTCGTTTTTCTGCAGGGTCTTGCCGTTGATGGCGATCAGGTAATCCCCTTCCTTGACCTGGATATCGGACCGCAGCAGTGGCGCCTTGAGCTCCAGGTTGAATTCGCTGGGGCCATAGATCTTTTCGAAACGGAAAAAACCGGCGGCCGCGTCATAGACCAGGTCGGCGCCGAGACGGCCGGTGTATACGGGCGACTCGGGCAGGGCGAGCGGCCCCAGGTCGCCGCCGCCGATATAGGTGTGGCCGACGCAAAGCTCGCCGACCATCTGCGACATCAGCCAGTTGAGCCCGGCGCGCGAGCTGAGGCCGGGGATCATGGCGCGGTAGCGGGCGCCGACATCCTGCCAGTTCTGTCCGTGCATATTGGCGTCGTAAAAGAAATCGCGGTACCAGCGCCAGGTGTCGGAAAAGATCTGGTTCCATTCGGCCAGCGTGTCCGCGTAATAGAGCATGCCGTTGAGCTTCAGGCGGTTGATTTTATCCCCTTGCAGCTTTTTGCCTGCGCACAGGTCGTCCAGCTTGGCTACGAAATAGTCCTTTTCCCGGGCGACCATGATCTGCTCGCCGTTCAGCGAGAGGGCATAGTCGCGGATCAGATCATCTAGCGCTGTCTCTTTCCTTTCCTTCATGGCGAAAACGTGCAGCGTCCACTTGCTGTCGCCCCGGGGCTTGAAAACCTCCTCGTACTCGTCCTCGCTGAACACCGGCACCGAGCACCAGAGCACCTGCCCGCAGCCGGCGCGCAGGAAGGCGTAATTTCCGGCCGCCACCGGGAGGGGAAAGGTGCGCATGGCCAGGCCCTCCAGGTCGATCTTGATGCGCTTGGCCTGGGCCGCGGCCGACGGCTTTTCGGCATCCGCTTTCCCCTTTGCCGGCTCACTATTCTCCGCCTGCCCATCCTGGAAGGGCGGTTTTTGCCCGGTCTGCAGTTGTACCGCCATCACCCGGAAAGGATTGGCAATGACATGGTTGTCCTCGTAAAAATCCATGGCCACGTCGAAATTGCGGCTGGAGAGATAATAGAGATAATCGCCATTGGCGTCGAAGCAAGGGTTGAGGTTGTTATAGAAATCGTCGCTCACGGCGAATCTCTTTCTCCCTTCCAGGCTGTAGAGGAAAACCTGGCTGTTGCGGTTGGTTGCCACCATGGTATAGCAAACCCAAAGGCTGTCCGGCGACCAACCGTAATCGTCGATCTCCCAAGTGAACTCATCGTTTTTCAACTGCGATACGGCGTCGATCTTCGTCAGCTGCTTCTTTTCCACGTCGAGCCAATAGAGCGCCATGTCCTTGTTGCCGAAGAGAATTTTCTTGCCGTCGGGCGACCAGGCTTGGCGGTAGACGGCACGGTCGAGGGCGCTGGTCAGCTGCAGCCACTCACCCCCGCTCGTCTTCTGCTTGTAGAGCTGGTATTCGCCGCTGCGGTCCGAGAAAAAGGAGAGCCATTGCCCGTCGGGGGAAAGGCGCGGGTAAATCTCGCGCGAGCCGGGCGTCTGCGACAGGTTGCGCGTCTGGCCGATTTTGACCGGCAGCAGGAACAGGTCGCCCCGGGCTTCCAGCAGCGCCGTTTTGCCGTCATTACCCACATCCATGGAATGAATATAGTCCTTGGGATTGAGCCAACGGTTGCGCGCCCGCCAGCGGTCGCTGGGCAGGTCGAGCGGAACTTTCACGGTCGCGCCGCTGCCGACGTCCAAACGCTGGAGGTAACCGTCCTGCACGTAGACGATGCATTGGCCGTCGGTTTCAGGCATCAGCACGTCGTATTTTTCGTGGCGCGTCACCTGGGTCACGGCCTTCGTTTCCAGGTCCTGGACATAGAGGTTGGCGATGCCGCCCGCGCCGCGGTCGGAGACGAAGTACATCTTGCCGTTGATCCACATCGGGTAGGCGTTCTTGCCGACATAATCGGAAACCGGAGTGAATTGGCGGCTGGTGAAGTTGTAGCGCCAGATATCGGTATGCATCCCGCCCTTGTAGCGCTTCCACAGGTATTCCTCGTTGCCGCGGCGGTTGTAGAGCATTTCCATGCCGTTGCCGCTGAAGCTGCAAAGGGTGCCGCGGTCGACCGGGAGCTTTTCCGGCGCCGTGCCGTCGACTTTGACCCAGAAGAGCTTGGGATCGCGGCTGACCGCTTGCTCCAGGTTGGAGCGGAAAACGACGCGCCGGCCGTCGGGAGTCCAGGCCACGGTTTGAATGCTGCCGGGCTGGTAGGTAAGGCGTTTGGGTTCGCCGCCGGCCGTTGGCATCAGGTAGACGGCGGGCTGGCCGTCATAGTTGCCGGTGAAGGCGAGCCACTGGCCGTCGGGCGAAAACTTGGCCGCGTATTCGTCGCCGGGGAAGCTGGTCAGCCGCGCGGCCTTCCCGCAAGAATCTGAGAGCAGCCAGAGATCGCCCTCGTAGGTGAAGACGACCTTGTCCCCATGGATATCGGGATAGGTCATGAAGCGCGCCTCGGCCGCGAAGGCCCAGGCGGCGGTTGTCAGTATCAGCAAAAACAAAGCGATTTTTTTTAGGTTCATATTGGAATACCTCCGACCGTGATTTTACCGCATTTGCTGCAAAAAAAACAGGCGCTGATAGTAGACAGGCGCAACGGAATGCATGATCGCCCGAGACCAAACTGGGACTTTGTGCATTTGCTGCAAAGCCTGGATACAAAATTCAACATTGACAATATCGATTGGATGAATTAAGCCTCAAGCAAATTGCCAGGAGCAAAATTCTCGAACGGAGCAACGCAAATGGATGGAGACACTAACCTTATTCCTCCTCACGGCGGCTATCGCAAACTGCGCAGCTTCCAGAGCGCCCAGTTGGCTTATGACCTGACCGTTGTTTTCTGCGACCGCTTCATCGACAAATGCTCGCGCACCCACGACCAGATGGTGCAGGCGGCACGCAGCGGCGTGCAGAACATCGCCGAGGGGAGCATGGCTTCGGCCACATCCAAAAAGACCGAATTGAAGCTGACGGGAGTGGCCCGGGCCAGCCTGGAGGAGCTCCTGCTGGACTATGAGGACTTCTTGCGTCAACGCGGTTTGCATCTTTGGGACAAGAACTCCTCGGAAGCGCTTGCAGTCAGAAAAAAGTTCTTGTCAGACGAGTCGGACAAGTCTGACCCGTCCGACACTTTCAAGCTAAAATCAGCAGATGCGGAAACTGTCGCTAATACAATGATCTGCTTGGTCAACCAGGCGAGTTACCTGCTGCATAAGCAAATGCAGAGCCTAGAGCAAAAATTCCTCAAAGAGGGTGGATTCACGGAACGGTTGTACAACCAACGCAGAGCTTGGCGCGATAAAACGTAAGAGCAACCTCAGGCGTGATTGCGCAGCTTGAGCTCCAGCGGGTGCGGGTCGAGATAATATTTCTCGTAAAGATAAGCCGGCTCACTCCCCGATCTCAACCATGTCGGCCCAGTTGCGTCCCGTTTTCAGGGAGACCTTCAGGGGCGCCATCAGCTTCAGCGCGTTCTCCATCTCGTCGCGGACCAGGGCGGCCAGCCGCTTCTCCTCCGCTGGCGGGTACTCGAACACCAGCTCATCGTGCACCTGCAGGATCAACCGGCTGGCCATGGTTTTCAGGTGCTCGTGGATGCGGATCATGGCGATCTTGATGATGTCGGCGGCGCTGCCCTGGATGATGGTGTTGATGGCCATGCGGTTGCCGTTCTCCTTGACCGGGCGGTTGGAGCTCAGGATCTCGGGGATCGGCCGGACGCGGCCGGAGATGGTCCTCACCTCGGGGTTCTTTTCGGCGGCGGCGATCACCCCGTCCATGAAGCGCTTGACGCCGCTGTATTTCTGGAAGTAGCGCTCGATGAACTCCTTGGCTTCGTTGTAGCTTACTCCCAGCTCCTTGGCCAGGGAGAAAGCGCCGCTGCCGTAGATGATCGAGAAATTGATGATCTTGGCGCGCCGGCGCATTTCGCTGGCTTTCGAAAAAAGATCGGCGCCGAACACCAGATCGGCGGTGCGCTGGTGGATGTCCGCGCCCTCGGCAAAAGCCTTCAGCAGGTTTTCATCCTGCGAAAAATGAGCCATGACCCGCAGCTCGATCTGGGAATAGTCGGCCGAAAGCAGCAGCCGGCCCTCGCCGGCGATGAAGGCCCGGCGCAGGTTGACGTCAGCGATCTCCCCGACCGGGATGTTCTGCAGGTTGGGGTTGGACGACGAGAGTCGGCCGGTGGCCGTGACCGTCTGGTTGAAGGAGGTATGGACGCGGTCGACCTCGTCGCAGTTTTCCAGCAGGCCCTGGACATAGGTGGAAAGGAGCTTTTTATAGGTTCGGTAGGCGATGATTTTTTCCACGATGGGGAAGCCTTTCAGCTCGTTCAACACTTCGCTGTCGGTCGACTGCGCCTTGGTCTTGCGGGTTTTTTTGCTCAGCGGCAGGTTCATTTTTTGGAAGAGCAGTTCCGCCAGCTGCTGGGAGGAGTTCAGGTTGAGATCATAGCCCGCCAGCTGCTGGATCTCCTTCTCGCTGACGGCGATCTGCTTCTTGAGCTGGGCGGCGGCC
>JAPKZM010000078.1 GCA_026393775.1 Candidatus Aminicenantota bacterium | reverse complement strand
CCGCCGGCGATGACGCCGGTTCCGGGGGAAGCCGGACGCATGACGACCCTGGAAGCGCCGTAGGCGCCGATTTTCAAATACGGGATGGTCTCGTTGATAATGGGCACCTTGATCATGTTCTTCTTGGCGTCGGCGACGGCCTTTTTGATGGCCAGCGGAACTTCGCGCGCCTTGCCTTTGCCCATGCCCACCTGGCCGTTCTTGTCCCCAACCACCACGGCCGCCGAAAACCTGAGGTTTTTTCCGCCCTTGACGACCTTGGTGACACGGCGGATGGAGATCACTTCTTCCTGAAACAGTTCGTTGCTATCCATGTAATGCTGCACGTTGTCTCTCCTTAAAAACGGATTCCCTTTTCACGGGCGGCGTCGGTGAAGATCTTGACGCGGCCGGCAAAGGTGTAAACATTGCGGTCAAAAACGACCGCGGTGATATTTTTTTCCTGCAGCCTGGCGGCGATGGTTTCGCCCAGAAGCTTGGCCGCTTCCTTGTTCTTGGCGCTCTTCAGCTTGCCATGCAGATCCTTTTCCAGAGTGGAAGCGCTGGCCAGGATCTGGTGACTGGCGTCGTCGATGACCTGGGAATAGAGGTATTTGTTGGTTTTTACCAGGATCAGCCGCGGTTTTGCCTGGGTGCCCTTAATTTTCGCCTTGAGGGCGTTGCGCAGCCTTTTCGTCTTGATCTTTTTAACTTTATATTTCGCAGTAATCATGGTTACACTCCCGCCGCCTTTCTGACTTTCTGTCTCAGCACCTGGCCCTCGAGCCTGATGCCCTTCAATTTATACGGCTCCACCGGCCGGATGCTCTGGATATTGGCGCAAACCTGCCCCAGCAGCTGCTTGTCGTGGGAAAACAGGGTAAAGCTGCCCGGGTTTTCCTGGGTGGCCGAGACGCCGGCAGGCAGTTCGAAATCGACCGGATGCGAATGGCCGACCTGCAGGTTGATCACCTTGCCCTTGACGGTGGAACGCCAGCCTTTGCCGACAATTTCTATCCTGCGCGAGAACTGCTTGGTCACGCCGACGACGGCGTTGCGCACCAGGCTCCAGGTCAGCCCCTGCAGGGGCTTAAAGGAGTCGTCGCGGCGCGTGACGTGGACGTTGCCGCCCTCGACCTTGACTTCAATGCCCTCGGGAACCGGCACTGAAAGCTCGCCCTTGGGCCCCTTGACCTTGACCCAGGCGCCTTCCACCTTGACGGTGACTTCGGCTTCAAAAACAACTGGTTTGGATGCTAAACGCGACATGCTTCCTCCTACCAGACGTACAGGAGGACTTCGCCGCCGATGTTGCGTTTCTTGCACTCTTTGCCGGTGACGATCCCCTGCGAAGTGGATATCACCGCCACGCCCAGGCCGTCGAGCACCTGGGGGATGCCGTCCACTTCGGTGTAGACGCGCCGTCCGGGCTTGGATATTCTCTTCAGTCCTTCAATCACGTTCTGCTTCTTGCCGCTATATTTCAATTCCACGAAAAGCTGGTTGGGCAGCCTGGTCTTGTCGACCCGGAAATTGGCAATATACCCTTCCTCTTTCAAAATCTTAGCGATATCCAGCTTGATGATTGACAGGGGAATGGCCACATCTTTTTTTTCGGTCAAGATGGCATTCTTCATTCGCGTCAACATGTCGGCGATGGGGTCTGTATGCGCCATTTTATCTCCTTACCAGGATGCCTTGGTCACACCCGGGATTTCTCCTTTTAATGACAACTCTCTGAAACACAACCGGCACAGCTCGAATTTGCGATAGACCGCCCGCGGCCTGCCGCACAACCGGCAGCGCGTGCGATAGCGGATTTTATACTTCTTCTTCTTCAACTCTTTGACTTCGGATGATAATTTTGCCACGCTTTCCTCCTTATTCCTTGAAAGGGACGCCTAAATGTTTGAGCAGAGCTAAGCCATGGGCGTTGGTTTTGGCCGAGGTTTTAAAGGTGATCCCCATGCCTTTCAATTTATCCACCTTGCTGAAATTGATTTCCGGAAAAACCAACTGATCTTTCAAGGCAATGGTGTAGTTGCCCGTGCCGTCAAAGGACTTGTTGGACAT
>JAPKZM010000039.1 GCA_026393775.1 Candidatus Aminicenantota bacterium | reverse complement strand
GCGCTTATCGGCCCCGGCGTGCACATCGGTGACGGAACCATCGTCAAACACCACGTCACCATCGACCAGAACACCCTCATCGGCAAGGAGTGCCGTATTTTCCCCTTCGCCTCCCTGGGTACCGATCCCCAGGACGTTACCTACAAGGGCGAGGAGACGTTTGTCCATATCGGCGACCGCAACATCATTCGCGAATTCACCACCATCAACCGCGGCACGCTCAAGGGCGGCGGCCACACGCGCCTCGGCGACGACAACTACCTAATGGCCTACGCCCACGTCGCCCACGACTGCCAGATCGGCAGCCACGTCATCCTGAGCAACGGCGCCACGCTGGCCGGGCATGTCGAGATCGGCGACTACGCGGTGCTCAGCGGCTTTTGCGCCGTCCACCAATTCGTGCGCATCGGCCGCAACGCCTACATCGGAGGCTACAGCGTCGTCTGCCAGGACGTTCTGCCCTTTGCCAAGGTGGCGCAGAGCCGCGAGTCGTTCAGCCTTTACGGGCCGAACTCCATCGGCATGATGCGCAACGGCTTCACTAGGGAATTCATTGAAAAAATCAAGGATATTTTCCACATCATCTACCGCTCCGACCTGAACACGACCCAGGCCGTCAAGCAAATCAGCCTAGCTTACCCGGACAGCGCGGAAAGCCAGGTCATCATCGATTTCATCGGCAAAACCAAAAGAGGAATTTTAAAGAATTTCCGTCAGGATGGCTGAAACAATCGGATTTATCGCCGGTGAGTCACAGCTCCCCCTGCTGGCCATCCGCGAGGCCCAGCGGCAGGGTAAAAAAGTGGCTGTCGCCGCCGTCAAGGGCCTAACCGTTCCCGAATTGGCCGGCGAAGCCGATGCCTGGGCCGAGTTTTCCATCGGCCAGCTCGGCGCCGTCATCCGTTTTTTCAAGAAGCACTGCGTACGTCAGGCCCTGATGGTGGGACGGGTGAGGCATGCGGCAATATTCTCCATCTGGAAGGCGGACGGCCAGTTCATTCGTTTTCTGGCCAAAGTCAAGGACAAGACCACCACATCGTTGCTGGCTACCCTGGCCGATTTTTTTTTTGCCGAGGGGATTGAAATCATCGATTCCACCGCTTTTCTGAAGGAATACCTGGTGGCGGAAAAAAATTATACTCCCCGGCGTAGGATCGGCGCCAGCCTGGCGTGCGACATGGAATTCGGCTGGCAGAAAGCCTGGGGGATCGCCGCCTTGGACATTGGACAGATCGTCTGTGTCAAAAACCGGGCCGTAGTGGCCGTGGAGGCCATGGAAGGAACCGATCGCGTTATTGCCCGGGCCGCGGAAATCGCCGGCCCCGGGCTGGTGGTGGTCAAGGTCAGCCGGCCAAGCCATGACATGCGCTTTGACGTTCCGGTGGTCGGCTTGTCCACCATGACTCTATTGAAAGACTGCCGGGCGGCGGCCTTCGTGCTCGAAGCCGGGAAAACACTAATGCTCGATCAAAAGCGTGTGTTGGATCTGGCCCGGAAGGGAAAAATCGTTTTGCTGGGGAGAGCATGAGAATTGGCATCGTCGGGACCGGAGTCATGGGCAACAATCATCTGCGGGTGCTGCGTACCATTCCGCAATG
>JAPKZM010000041.1 GCA_026393775.1 Candidatus Aminicenantota bacterium | reverse complement strand
CCTCAGCCCCCCGGTGCTCTACGAACTGGGCTTCTCGGCCGCGCTGGAATGGCTGGCCGAGAGGATGCAGGAGCAGTTCAACATCCCGGTCGAATTCGAGAGCCGGCTGAAGGATCCGGAATTGAAAAACGACCAGCAGGTGATCCTGTTCCAGGTGGCGCGCGAACTGCTGATGAACGTGGGCAAGCATTCGCGGGCCAGCCAGGCCAAGGTCATCCTCTCGCAGGAAGGGCCGTTCCTCAAGCTCCAGGTCAACGATGACGGCGTAGGCTTCGACGCATCGCGGATATTCGCCCCCCGGGAGGCAAGCAGCGGCTTCGGCTTTTTCAGCATGCGCGAGCGCTTGCATTATCTCGGCGGCGGGCTGGAGGTCAAGTCGAGACCCGGTCAGGGTTCGCAGATCATCCTCAAGGTCTTGCTGCAGGGCGGCGGGGCCGCGGCCGGGAACCCGAAGGGGAAACCATGAGCGTGAAAATCCTGATCGCCGACGATCACAAGATCATGCGCGACGGCCTGCGCCATCTGTTGAAAAATGAAAAAGGCATGGAAGTCGTCGCCGAAGCCCAGAACGGCCACGAAACCATCCGCCTGGCCGAACAGCTGCGGCCCGACATCATCATCATGGACATCTCCATGGACGATCTGAACGGCATGGACGCCACCCGCCATATCACCGGCAAGGGACTGGGCTGCCGGGTGATCGCCCTGTCCATGCACGCCGACAAGCGCTTCGTAGCCGGAATGTTCGAGGCCGGGGCCATGGGTTACCTGCTCAAGGACTGCGCCTATGACGAACTGGTCAAGGCGATCGAGCAGGTCCTTTCGGGGCGCACCTATCTTTGCTCCATGATCTCCGGGGTGGTGATCCGGGATTATGTCCAGCGTCTGCGCAAGAGCAAATCCCCGCTGCTGAGCCTGCGTGAAAAGGAGATCCTGCAACTGCTGGCCGAGGGCCATAACACCAAGCAGGTCGCCGCCAGGCTCAAGGTTTCGGCCAAGACCGTGGAGACCCACCGGCAGAATATCATGAACAAGCTGAACATCTTCAATATCGCCGAACTGACCAAGTATGCCGTCCGCGAGGGCATAACGTCCTTGGAAGTCTGAAATACTGTTTTAAACTGCTCAGGTTTTTCGAAGGCATAAATCAGGAATTCCCCGATTGTTTTTGTATCTTTCCCATGTTAATGAATAGATAATTAATCTTATAGGGTCACAATGTAAGGGGGGAGAGGGGATTTTTCGGTAGGCTGGTTCCAAGCGGCCATTATAATTTGGCATCGTAAGAAACCTTTGCTTCCAGCGTTTCCTGTGTTATAATTTCCCCATGGGAAAAAACGCCAGTAAGAGTTTTATCAACCAGTTCAAGAATACCCGCCGGCTGGCCTATTTGGAGCAAAGAAAACTTGTCAAAGGTCTTGCCCGGCCGGCGAAGAAATTTTTCCCGCCCAAGCCCAAGAACGATAAAAATTCCAATCGCGGCGATAAATAAAGATTTTCAGCCGGTCATCTTGCTTTCCGGCGAGATTTCTAGTAAATTATAGGGCAGTGCTCAAGAAATTCTTCGCATTTTACTTGCTTCTGCCCGCCGCGTTTGTCATGGCCAAAGGACCGGTCAGGCTGCAGAATATCCGTTACTACGCGTATGCCGAATATACGCGCGTGGTTCTCGATCTGAGCGCGAACTTGAAAATCTCCGAGAAAGTGATCAAGCGCGGTGACGGCGGCCGCTTGTTTTTTGATCTGAAAAATTGTCGTTTTGCCGCCGCCTACCCGCCGGACAAAAAAAATGAGATTCAAATCAAAGCCGGCAACCTGAAGCAGATCCGCCTCGGCAGGTTGGGCAGGCAGACCATCCGCGTGGTTTTCGACTTCGATCAGATCGGCAAGCATTCCCGCTTCTACCTGACTTCGCCTTTCCGCATCGTCTTCGACATTTACCGCGAGGCCACGTTCGTCAGTCACGCCCAGGAGGAGCGGCAGCCGGCGCCGGAGACCGCCGCCACTGAAGGCAATCTCCCAGGGGGACGCCAGCCCGGGGCGCCTAGCGCCCCCTCCATCGCCCGGCAGCTGGGGCTCGGTGTGCACCGCATCGTGATTGACCCCGGCCACGGCGGCAAGGACCCGGGCACGGTCAACCGTACCCTGGGGCTCAAGGAAAAGGACATCACCCTGGACATCGCCAAGCGGCTGAACTCTATATTGAACGAGCATGTCGAGTTGGAAGTCATCCTGACCCGCCCCCGCGACGACTATGTGGCTTTGGAAGAACGGGCGGCCATCGCCAATTCCAACCAGGGCGACATCTTTATTTCCATCCACACCAATTCGGCGCCGCGCCGGACCGCTCGCGGCATTGAGTCCTACTACCTGAACATCACCGCTGATCCGCGGGCCATGGAAGTCGCCGCCCAGGAAAACGCCATGAGCAGCAAGTCGATCGCCGAGATGCGCTCGATTCTGGACCAGATCCTGCAGAACAGCAAGATCGCCGAATCCAAAATATTGGCCCAGTATATCCAGGAAAACATGGTCGGCAATCTGAAGGAGAAATATGCGGCGATCGAGGACCTGGGGGTGAAGAAAGCCCCGTTTTACGTGCTGCTGGGGGCGCAGATGCCCTCGGCGCTGGTTGAGGTTTCGTTCCTCAGTTGCGTGGACGAGGCCAGCCGCTTGGCTGATCCGGCCTACCGCCAGGCCATCGCCGCCGGCCTGTACCTGGGCATCATTAATTTCATTCAAAGCTTGGGCAAATGATGAAACTTTTTATTAATTTTTCACGTCTTATCTCTGTTGAATAGGAGGAATCCATGAAAAAAATTGGCATAATCGCCGGGGCCAGCTTTTTGGCCGGGGCGATCTTTTTCGCTTTGAGTTTCGGCTTCCTGCAAAAAGCGGCGAATGACCAGCCGGTCTTGAGCCAGGCCGTGGTCAGGGCCGAATCGTTCGCCGTGCCGGCGGCGGCCCCCAGTTTCGTGGCCATCGTCAAGAAGGTCAAGCCGGCGGTGGTCAAGGTGATCTCCGAATCCATCGTGGAAAGACGTTCCATGTTCGGCGACGATTTTTTTGAACAGTTTTTCAATGCACCGCAACAGAAGGAAAGACGCTCCGGCGAAGGCTCGGGCTTTTTCATTTCGGCCGACGGATATATCCTGACCAACAACCACGTGGTCAAGGATGCCGTCAAGGTCAAGGTTTTGACTATCGACAAAGATGAGTTCACCGCCAAGATCATCGGTACCGACCCCAAGACCGACCTGGCCTTGCTGAAGATCAATGTCAAGAACGTTCCCTATGTCGACCTCGGCGATTCCAGCGCCGTGGAGGTCGGCGAATGGGTGCTGGCCATCGGCAACCCCTTCGGCCAGGTTTCGACGGTCACCGCCGGCATCATCTCGGCCAAGGGCCGCCAGCTCGGGCTGGCCCAGTACGAGGATTTCCTGCAGACCGACGCCGCCATCAACATGGGCAATTCGGGCGGGCCGCTGATCAACATGAAGGGCGAAGCCATCGGCATCAACTCGACCATCCTGACGCCCAGTTCGGGCAATATCGGCATCGGGTTCGCCATTCCGACCAACATGGCCAAGAAAGTGGTCGCCGACCTGAAATCCAAGGGCAAGGTTGTGCGCGGCTGGTTCGGTATCCAGATCCAAGATGTTTCGGAAAGTGACGCCAAAGACCTGGAACTGGCCATGGCCGGGGCGCTGATCATGAGGGTGGAGGAAAATTCCCCGGCCCAGAAAGCCGGCCTGAAACGGTATGATCTCATCGTGGCCATCAACGGCAAGGCGATCCAGGCCGCAGCCGACCTGCAGATGGAGATCGCCAATTCGAATCCCGGCGACGAGATCACGGTCACGATCTACCGCAACCGCGACAAGCAGTCGGTCAAGGTCAAGGTCAGCGAGGCGCCCGATTCCATCCGCGAGCAGGCCGTTGCCGAGAGCAAGAGCCTGAACCTGGGCATGGATTTGATCAAGAACACGCCGGCCCTGGCGCGCGAATACGAATTGAAAACCGCCA
>JAPKZM010000155.1 GCA_026393775.1 Candidatus Aminicenantota bacterium | reverse complement strand
TTTCCAGGTCGTTTTCCACGAAGGGGCTGGCCAGTAGAAAATCGTAATAAAAACCGTTTTCCACGGCCGGGCCGACGCCGTACTGAGCGTCGGGGAACAATTCGAGCACGGCCTGAGCCAGCAGATGGGCGCAGGAATGGCGATAGACTGCCAACGCTTCCGGGGCGTTCGCGAAGACCTCCTGCACGTCGTCTTCCGGAACAACCGGCGCACCGATCTCCTTCAGTTCGCCGTTTATCTTGAGCAAAATCGCTTTTTTTCTTTCCATTGATGAACTTAGGCGCGGGCGGGCTCGAACCGCCGACCTCTACCGTGTCAAGGTAGCGCTCTAACCAACTGGGCTACGCGCCTTTGCGTGCCTGCCTATTTGATCAGCGCTTTCAGCTCTTTCCCGGCCACGAACTTGGGGACTTTCTTTTTGGGAATGCTGATTTTGGCGCCGGTCTTGGGATTTCTGCCTATCTTGGCTTTCTTTTCGATCACCTTGAAGGTTCCGAAACCGACCAAGGTTACCTTGCCGTTCTTTTTTTTCAACACATCACCGATCACTGTGACCAGCGTATCAATGACCTTGAGGGCATTGCTCTTGATGATAGTGGAATCTTTAATCATGAGCTGGGCAATTTCGTTCTTATTCATTTAAATCCTCCTTAACTTCAGAAGTAAATTTACCTTAAAAGTAACCGGAAGTCAATACCCACAACAAAAAAACAAAACCGGACTCTTCTTCCCGGCGGCGGCCGATTTCGCTTTTTACCACTCCAGGCCCATGAAATTAAAAAGTGAAATTTGCATTTTACGCAAAAATCCATTACAATTAATTACTCAAAAATGAGCAAACTGAGGAAATTACATGGCAGAAGAATTGTTGAAGAGCATCATGCAGATCAGCCGGGAGCGCGGCGTCAATCCCGACATCTTTTTTTCTGCCATCAAAGAAGCGCTGCTGATTGTTTCCAAGCGATTTTTTGACCCCGAAGCCGAAATCCAAATCGAGATCGACGAAGAAAAAGGGACGATACAGGTTTATGTCAGCAAGATGGTGGTCAAGGAGATCAGCGATCCGCTGGCGGAAATCTACTGGAAAGATGCTCTGAAATACGATTCCAAGGCCAGGGAAGGCGACATCATCAAGATCCACATGCCCGGTGAAACCCTGGGCCGGGTCGCCGCCCAGACCGCCAAGCAGATCATTTTGCAGAAGATCCTCAAGGCGGAACAGGAGAACATCTACGAACGGTACGCCCCGCTGGCCGGCACCCTGATGTCGGGAGAGATCCGCCGCATCGAGAACAACAACATCATCCTCGGCCTGGAAATGGGCGAGGCCATCCTGCCGCCCAAGGAACTTTCCCCCAAGGACATTTTCAAGCGCGGCGAAGTCATCAATTTCCTGATCAAGCGGGTTTTCGTCGAAGGCAAGGGGCCTTTGGTCCTGGCCACCCGCTACATGAATGATTTCGTGGCCGAGTTGATCAAGAAGGAAGTGCCCGAAGTGGCCGAGAACATCGTCAAAATATACGCCATCGCGCGCGAGCCGGGCATCAAATCCAAGGTGGCCGTCTACTCGACGGACAAGGCCATCGACCCGGTCGGAGCCATCGTCGGCATGAACGGCAACCGCGTCCTGTCGATCAGTAAGGAGCTGAGGGGCGAACGGATCGACGTGATCGCCTGGAGCAGCGTGCCGGAGCGATTCATCGCTTCCGCCCTGACCCCGGCCGAGGTCGTCAAGGTGCACCTGATCGATCCGGAAAACCACGTGGCCGAAGTAACCGTCAAGGACGAGACATTATCGGCGGCCATCGGCAAGAAGGGAGTCAACATCAAACTCGCTTCCAAACTCACTCAATGGGACATCCAGATATCCAACCGCAAGTTTGAACATCCCGAAGAAGCGCAAAAAAAACAATAGGAGGGCGAGCCAATGGCAACCATTAAACTTCATGAAGCCACCAAGCAATTCGCGATCAGCAACAAGCTGGCCATGCAATTTTTGGAAAAGATAAACCTGCCGGTCAAGTCGCACTCCTCGGTCATCAGCGGCGAGCAGCTTGAATTGCTGCGCGAATTCGCCGCCAGCCCGGAAAAGATGAAGGCCCTAGAGACGGAAGCGAAGAAAGGGGCCAGGGCCAAAGCCAAACCCACCGCGGCGCCGCCGACAGTCCCCCACGGGGACGCCGCGGCCAAGCCGACGGCAGCGGCGGGAAAAAAGAAAAACGCCGCTGCGCCCCCGCCTCCGCCGGAGGCAAAAAAAGCCCCGCTGGAGAAAAAAAAGGCCAGCGCTGAAAAAAAACCAGCCCCGGCAAAAGCGGCCGAGAAAAAAACCGTTGAAAAAATCCAAATAGAGAAAAAACTGCTTGTCGAGAAAAAGGCCGCGCCCAGCGAACCCGCCGCCAAACCGGTCAGGTCATCCGTGCCGCCGCCGGCAGTCCCCCACGGGGACGCCGCGGCCAAGCCTACGGCAGCCCCCCACAGGGACGCCGCGGCCAAGCCGACGGCAGCGCCGGCAAAAGCCCCCGAAGTCAAGAAAGCCGTCCGGCCGCAACCCGAACCCCAGAAGCCGCCTAAACCTGCCCCGGCGCCATTCATACCGGCCCGGACGCCGTTCAGGAGGCCGCAACCGCCATACCACTCCCGCCGCCAGTCCCCGGCCCAGCCCAAGTTCCACCCGGCCAAAAAGGAAAAGCCGGCCGTCACGGTCGTACTGCCCAGCCACATCCAGATCACCGATTTCTGCACCGTAAAGGAGCTGGCCGAAAAGTTGAACTTCAAGCTGAAGCCGCTGGAAGAAAAAATCGCCCAGCTGAAAATGAATTACCAGGGCAACCAGATCATCGACCGCGCCGACATAGAAAAGTTGTGCGCCGATTACCAGGTGGTGGTGGAGATCCTCCCCTATGAAGATTACCTGTTCCAAAGCTACCTGGCCAAGAGCGGCAGCCAGCTGATTGCCCGACCGCCGATCGTAACGGTCATGGGCCATGTCGACCACGGCAAGACGACCCTGCTAGACACGCTGCGCAAAACCCGGGTGGCGGAAAAGGAAGCCGGCGGCATCACCCAGAAAATCGGCGCCTACAAACTCCAGACCGCCGAAGGCGCGATCGTTTTCATCGACACGCCGGGGCACGAAGCGTTCACCAACTTGCGGGCCCGCGGGGCGCAGGTCACCGACATCGTCATTCTGGTGGTGGCCGCCAACGACGGCGTGCAGCCGCAGACCGTGGAAGCCATCCACCACGCCCAGGCCGCCAAGGTGCCGATGATCGTGGCCATCAACAAGATCGATATCCAGGGGGCGGACAGCGAAAAGATCAAACAAGAACTGAACAAGCACAACATCCTGGTGGAAAGCTGGGGCGGCAAAGTGGTTTCCGTGGAAATTTCGGCGAAATTCAACAAGAACCTGGACACCTTGCTGGAAATGATCCAGCTGGTCGCCCAGATGCAAGAGCTGAAAGCCTACATCCAGATCCCGGCCCGGGGAACGATCATCGAATCCAGGCTGGACCCCCAGCTGGGTCCGATCGGCACGGTCCTGATCCAGCATGGCCAGCTCAAAAAAGGAGACTATTTCATCTGCGGCAGCAACCTGGGCAAGATCAAGTCGATTTTCGATGACAGCGGCAAGATGCTGAATAACGCCCAGGTTCCCGACCCCATCGAGATCATGGGTTTCGAAGCGCTGCCGCAAGCGGGCGATATTTTCCAGGTTATCGACGACCTGGAAAAAGCGAAGAAAGTCATTGAAATGAGGCAGATCAGCAACAAGGCCGCGAAGAGCAAGGATTTCCTGGCCGAAAAGAGGCTGAGCCTGCAGAACCTATTTCAGATGGTGGAACAGAATGTCGTTCAGGTTTTTCCGGTGATCGTCAAGGCGGACAACTTCGGTTCAGCCGAAGTCCTGGGCCTGACCCTCAACCGCCTCAGCCAGGAAAAGCTGAAGATAGAAATTCTGCATAGCGGGCTGGGCAACATCACCGAGAGCGATATCCTGCTGGCTTCCACGGCCGGGGCGGTCATTCTCGGTTTCAACGTCAAGACCCCGCAGAAGATCATCGCTCTCGCCCAGCAGGAAAAGGTGGAGATCAAGCTGTACAATGTGATTTACCACCTGGTCGAGGACATTGAAAAAGCCGTCAAAGGCAAGATCGGTCCCCAGTACCAGGAAACCTTGATCGGCAAGGTGGAGATCCTGCAAAAATTCAAGATCTCCAAAGTGGGCATCGTGGCCGGCTGCGTCGTCCGCGAAGGCAGGGTCACCCGCAAATCAAAAATAAAGGTCATGCGCGGCGGCGACCTGGTCTTTGAAGGAGAAATAGAATCCCTGAAAAGGATCAAGGACGAGGTGTCGGATGTCAGGGCCGGAACCGAGTGCGGCATCCGCATTAAGAATTTCAGCAACATCGAGATCGGCGATATCCTGGATGTCTTCGAGACGGCGATCATTCCATGATGATCGGCATGATGGTGATCGACTTGTTCAACGATCAGTTCCACAGCCTGAAGGAAAAAAGGCAACTGCTGAGCAGCCTGAAAAAGCGCCTGAAAAATAAATTCAATATCGCCGTCGCCGAAAGCGCCTATCAGGAACTGTGGCAGAAAGCCCAGATTGCCATCGTCTCGCTGGGAGCCTGCCGGGCTATCCTGGACAGTACATTTAAGGGAATCGAGGATTTCATTTTCCTGAATTATACCGTTCAGATCACCCAGTTGAAAATCCAGTATTTCTAGTCATGTCCTACCGCCTGGAAAAATTCGCCAGCACCCTCAAGCAAGCCCTGGGGGAAATCCTGATGAAGGACAGCCTGAATCCCGATTTTAAATTCGTCACCATCGCGCGCATCGAGGTCAGCGGCGATCTGAAGAAAGCCGACATCTTCATCTCGTCGCCGCTGCAGGCCCTGGACGACATCGTGAGCCAACTCCAGCGTTCCCAGGGATTCATCAAGCGGCAGCTGGCCAAAAAAATGATCCTACGCCACATGCCCGAGCTCCAGTTCAAAAAGGACCCGGCCTTCGCCTTCGATCAAAAGATCGCGGCCAGGAGCAAACCCGACGACCATGAAAGCACGAATCGCTGAACGGATCGGCAAGGCCCGCACCATTGCCATCAGCTCCCACGTCCGCCCCGACGCCGACTCCATCGGCAGCGGCCTGGCCTTGTGTCTCATGCTCAAGCAAATGGGAAAGGACGCGCGTTACTGCAATGTCGATCCCGCCCCCCATCCCATCAATCTGCTCCCCGGCTACGGGGAGATCGCTCTCCGCCAGATCCATCCCGACCCCTTCGATCTGGTCGTGCTGATCGAAGGCGGCAGCGAAGAACGGACCGGGCAAAAAAACCTGAAGAATTATTTTTGCGTCAACATCGACCACCACGCCAGCAGCAGCCATGACGCCGACATCAACTGGGTGGTGCCGGAAGCCGCGGCCGTCGGGGAGCTGATCTACGAGCTGGGCCGGGAAATGGGCGTGAGCTTCAGTCGCGACATCGCCTTCAACCTCTACGCCACCATCGCTTCCGATACCGGCTCATTCAAGTATTCCAACACCACGACCGCATCGCTGGCCATCGCCTCCGACCTGGCCAGCCGCGGCGGCTTCACCCCTTGCGAGGTCAGCAACCTGCTGTTCAACACCAACCCGCTCGAAAAGATCCAGATGCTGAGCAAGGTACTTTCGACCCTGGAATTGACCCTGGAGAATCGCGTGGCCGTGATCGATTTTCGACGCTCGTTCCTCGACCGCATCAGCCTGAAGGATATCGAGACCGAGGATATCATCGCCGTCGCCCGTTCGATCCAGGGCGTTCAGGTGGTATTGTTCTTCAAGGAGATCGCCGTTGATTACTACCGTGTCTCCATCCGCGCCCGCGATCAGTTCTCCGCCCGGCAGGTCGCCCAGACTTTCAACGGCGGCGGCCATCCCCACGCAGCCGGGTTCTTCTATCGCGGCAAGCTCGCCGCGGCCAAGAAAGAGATCCTGCAGCTGATCCGCGAACAACTCCCATGATCCACGGCCTGATCGTCGTCAACAAGGAAAAAGGAGTCACCTCGCACACGGTGGTCGAGAGGATACGCCGGTTGTACGGCACTAAGAAAGCTGGCCATTTCGGAACCCTGGACCCGCAAGCCACCGGCGTGATCCTGATCGCCCTAGGCCAGGCCACCCGTTTTTTCGATTTTTACGTCAAGCTGGAAAAACTGTACACCGGCCTGATCCGCTTCGGTTTCGCGACCAGCACCTATGATTCCGAAGGTGAACCGCAAGGCGCCAAGCAGGGCATCGACCTGTTCCGCATCGACCTGGAGGCGTTGCTGGCCCAGTTTCGCGGGGCGCAGATGCAGTTGCCGCCGATGTTCTCGGCCAAGAAGTTCAAGGGCCGGCCGCTTTACAAGTACGCCCGCCGCCACCAGGACCTGGGTCAAAAAACCGGGGTAGGCGCTTTCCTGCTCGAATTGAAAAGGGAGAGGATCGGTGCTTTCACCCTGCAGCAGGCGCTGACCCTGGGCGAGATTGAAGCCCTGGCCGCCGCCGGCAACGCCTTGCGGGCGGTCACTCCCATCGAGATGCTCCTGGGCGAGTTTCCCAAGATGATCGTCAATCCGGCCGGCAGGCGCTGCATCTGCAACGGCATGGTCTTGAAGGCGTCGGACGTCTTGAAGATCTTTCCGGGCGTCAGCAACGATTATTTCAGGATATTCGACGACGCCGGCAAGCTGCTGGCCATCGCCGAAAAAGAGCCTCAGGCCATGAGTTTCAAGTCCGCCATGGTCTTCCCCGAAAACGACCCGGGCAGCTGACGGACCGACACACCCCGGCGGGCAGACGCCAACCTTGTCTGCGGGTAAGTCCTAGCGCAAAATAAAAACCGCCGCCACGGGATTATGGTCGCTGTTCCGGAAATCCAGATCGCACCCGCTTACCCTTATTATTTCCACGTTGGGAGAGACCAGGAAGCCGTCGATGACCGCGACGAAGTTCTCGCCCACTTTATAGGCCGAACCGTTGCTGCGGATCGTGGGCACGGTTTTATCCACCGCCCAGGCGAAACCCGGAGGGCTGAAGTCTTCCGGAATCATCACGTACCATGCCGGCGGCGCCATGACCGCCTTGAAACGTTTCGCGTCGGTGCCGGGCAATCCATGGTTCCAATCCCCGCCTACGATCACGTGATTGCCGCTCTCGTATTCGGCCATGACCCGCTGGCGCAAATAGGCCAGCTGGAGTTTCCTGATCCTGCCCCCCTTGTCAAAGACCGATAAATGGGAGTTGAGCAGCAGCAATTCCTTGCCTCCCGCCACCGGCAGGCGGATTTGGAGAAAACAGCGGTCGAGCTCGGCCAATTGCCGCGGCCAGGCTTCACTGCCCGGGTAGCGATAGCGGACCGCAGCGCTTATCCGATATCGGGAAAGGGTCAGCAAGCCGCTCTGTACCGCGCCCATGGGCCTGGTTATGGGCACGGGTACCCAGGGCACCTGGTAATTGACAGCAAAAACGCCGCCATGACCGGGAAAATGGGTTTGCAGGTAAGCCCGTTCGTCGACCCGGTAGCTTCTTGAAGAGCGGCTGTCCACTTCCTGCAATGCCAGCAGGTCCGGTGCTGCTGCAATCAGGAAGCGGGTGATCTCCTTCAGGTTGGTCCAGGTCTGCCCCAGGTTTCGGCAACGGGAGTGCGTGCCGCCGTCCATGAAAAAATCTTCCCCGGCGTCGAGTCCGCAGTAACCGATGTTGAAGGTCATGACGGTCAGGGGCACGTTTTTCTGCAGAATCAGATCCTGGTTGTGTTCGATGTCCAGGGGGATCTCCGCCTCGGGCCTGTAATCGCTGACAATCAGGAACGCCAGGAAGAGAAAAACGATCAACGCCGGCACGCCGATGAGCGCCAGAAGCCATTTTGACGGGTTCCGGACCATGGGCGACCTAAGCAAAGAGTTTTTTCAGCAAGCGGGCGATCATGGGCAGTAGATCCAATTCATAATTTTCAGGCGCAGGCACCGGTACTTCACGGGTGGCGCTGAACGCATTGTCTATCACTTTAAACTGAAAATTTTTCTTTTCCTGTTCCAGTTCCAGTTGCTTGATTTCCAGCTCCTTCTGCTTATGGTAGAGATCACCGCCGGCTTTCACCCATTCGAGGACCTGGCGCAGCTCGCCGCCGTCGAGCCATAGGCCGTGGTCCCGGCACTTGTCGGCGATCACGCCGCTGCGGGAACCGAAATTGATGCGGTTCATCAGTTTTTTGCAGACGGGGCAGTCGATGTAGCCCAGCGGATATTCGCTGCTGCGCTTGACGTTCTGGAGTTCATCGAGGCGCTGGCGGTCGGTTTCATAGACATGGGTGACCGCCGTGTCCAGGAGAGCCTCCAGTTCGCCGGGATCGAAGAACAAACCCAGGCAGCGTACGCAGCGCTCGATGTAAAATTTCTTTCCTAGATGCAGGTCGATGGTCTGCAGGGGGATATGGCAGCGGGGGCAAATCCGCTCCGAGTCGGGTTTTTCGATCGTGAAGCGGTGGATCATGGCCAGGTCCACATCCTGGCGGGTCTTGCAATACTGGCAGATCAGGAGGCTCCCGCTCAGCGGAGCGCCGCAATTGCTACAGTTCGCCATAGGGCGCCCCCACGGGCAAAGGGAAGGTCACTGGCTGGCGCGTCGCCGCGAGTCCCCTTTCCCGCCGCGGCCGGCGCCACCGGCATGGCGCAGCGATGTCGCGGTCGCCGAGGATTCCCGGGTGGCGATCCAGGCGCCACTGATCACGTTGTCGGCTGTTTGGTAGCGTTTGCATGTCCCGCTCATCGTATCGTCATCGGAAAATTTTCCCGTATACTCGTAGGTGACGTTGGGAAAGACGAGGTTGAAGGCGACCGTGGAGCCGATAAAGGTGTACGCGCCGCTGCCGCCGTCGCTGGCGATCACGGTGCCGCTCGCATAATTGCCGCTGAAGGTGGCGCTGCCATTGAAAGTGCTTCCGTCGTCGTAAGTTTCCGCCAGCAGCCAGGTGCCCCGGATTTTTTTCCCCGCCGTGGCCTCCACCTGGAGCGTGTGATTCTCGGACATGGTGATGGTGCCGCTGGTATCAACCACCGTTCCATCCAGAGCGACCGCCAGATTGTAGTAGCCGTCAGCGAGCGAGAAACTGTAGTCGACCAGGGTACCCTGCGGGTAATTGAATGTGCCCGCCGCCGGCGTTCCGATCACCCCGTCTGCCAGAGTGACGGTCAAGCCGCATTGGAAAAGGTCATCGGCATAGGCTTGGAGAGTATGTTCACTGGCAGAAAGAGTCAGGGTCCCGCTGGCCGCGATCGCCACGCCGTCAAAAAGTACAGTCAAGGCGCTGTAGTCTGGTTTCAGGGTGAAGCGGTATTGGATTTGATCCCCGATTACCTGATTATACGTTCCCGTGCCCGGGAGTCCCGTCACGCCATCGGAAACCAGGACGAGCAGTGTACTGGCCGTTGTCTCCGCTTGCTTGCACGCGTCGAACGAAAAAATGGCCGCCGCCAAGGCCGCGACTAGGATCAGGACTATTTTTCTTTTCATTTTATCCTCGCTAGTTTTTATAGAGATATTCCCAGGCCAATTTGCAGATGCCAGCCGCCCAGGCTGCTGCGCACATCGTTTATCGTATCGGACGCGTACATGTAGCCGATGGCCAGCTCTGCAAAAATATTCTTATAAAGCCCGTAGGTAAAAGCCAGGTTCGCCCGCAGGCCGATCCCCGCCTGCTTGACCGCTTCGGCATGAAGGATGGCATTCGAGCTAATGTCGCTGGTCGTCGAATCGATGTCATTGGCGATCGAACAGAGGCCGATCTCCCCTCTCATGGCGAATTGTTCCTCTCGCAGGTAGCCGGCGAAGAAGCCGCAGCCTCCGGCAATGATCCTTTTAGCCACGGTGCGTTCCACATGGATATCCTGGGTGAACGAATTTTTCGAGCTCCAATCCGCCCAGCTATCGTTCAACGGAAAATAGCCGTGACTGGCCCACATGTACAGGTTGCCCGAGATCAGGTAGGCGGCTTTCGCCTCATAAAAGATCTTGAATTGACTGACCTGGCCGGTGAAGTTGTTGGCGGGCAGGTCCATAATGTCGCCATAGAGGTTGAATATGAGTTTCCCTCCGGCGGCGAAGGCGGAAGCGGAAAAAAGGAACACCAGCAAAACCAAGCCAAGCGACTTTTTCATGCATACCTCCAATCGGATTGCAGCGCTAGAAAATTCGGTGCGATATATTTTTTAGACATGGTTGGCAAACAGGCCGGGAATGATTTTCTGGCAGCCGGAGAGGGGGCGACCTTTTTCATTGAAAATACTCCCCCCGGCAAATCAGGCGGGTGAAATTGTGAATGAAGATGCCCTGCTTCCAGGAGACGGCGATCCTGTCGGCACCGCAATCGATGGACAAGCTGTCTTGGACCCGGCCCAGCCGCCGCAGCACGGCGAATACCGCAGCGCTGCCGGTGGAAGAGGCCAGGGTCGGTCCGACGCCCCGTTCATAGAAAAAGACACGGCAAGAATCTGCGCTGGAGAAATGAACGAATTCCACGTTGACTCCAAAGGGGAAATGAAGGTCATGGGCTAGTTCTTCCCCCAAAACCGGCAGCGTTTCAGCCGCCGGCTCTTCCGGGCAGAGAACGACGGCGTGAGGATTGCCGACCGAGACCGGATAAAACTCCAGTCCGGCCATGACATAGCTTTCGTGTTTTTCCTGCAAGAACGGGAACGAGCGCTGGTCATCAAAATCGGCCGTGCCGATCTCGACCTGCAATTGGAACACGGGGCCGTCACGGCCCAGCCATGTCACCTGCCGCGGCCCACTTCGGGTGTGGAGGAGCAACGGCGAAGAGGCCAGGCGGCGCTCGTGCAGCACGGCGGCCAGGCCGGCCATGCCATGGCCCGACAATTCCGCCTCGCCGCCGTCGCGGTTATGGATTTGAAACTGGATGCCATCGTCCCGCAGGCGGTAGAAGACCACCCCGTCGGCGCCGACGCCATGATGCCGGGCGCAGATCTCCCTGGCCAGTAGGCGCTTGTCCGTCCCCGGAGCCGGCAGATCGTTTTCGTCGATCTCGATGAAATCGTTGCCGAAGGAACTGGTTTTGTAAAAAATCATTCAGGCAACGGGAAACGGAGATAGACCTCGTCGCCGTTACGGTTGATCAGCAGCAGGACCATGGAGCCGCCACGCCGGCCGGACAGGATGCGCTTAAACTGCTCCACGCTTTCGATCTCGCTGCGGTTGACGGCCAGGATGACATCGCCCGGCTTGAGGCCGTTTCAGCCGCCACGCCGCCC
>JAPKZM010000095.1 GCA_026393775.1 Candidatus Aminicenantota bacterium | reverse complement strand
TTGACGTCGCGATGGATGAAACCCTTGCCGTGGGCGTAGAACAGGGCGGCGGCGATCTGGTTGATGATGGTCAGGGACTCCTGCAGGCCGATCTGCTTGCGCTGGCGGAGCCGCGCCTTCAGACTTTCGGGCAGGAACTCCATGACCATGTAATGACGGCCGTCGGCCCGACCCGTACCGAGGATGCGGACGATGTTGGGATGGTGCAGCCGGGAAATGGTCTGCGCTTCCTTGATAAAGCGCCTGACCGCGATGGTGTCGGCGAAGCGGGTATGGGACAGGACTTTTACGGCCACCAGCCGCGAATGCTTCAGGTCGATGGCCAGGAAAACGTCGGCGGCGCCGCCGCTGCCCAAAAATTTTTTCAACTCAAAGCCGGGAATTTTTGGAAATGTGGGCATCGGAGCCTATTGCGCTGCGGTCTGCAACTGGATTATTTTTTTATAAAGGCCCAGGCGAACAAACAATGGTAGAGAAATCCAGAAGGTCAGAAAACAACCCAGGCCGGTGGAAATGAAAACCGGCCAGGGAGCATGGGAAAGATGGAGCCAACCTATCCCCAGTCCTAGTGCCCAGTTGAGGAACAGGAAAATAAGGCCGCCGAGCAGCATGCGCAAGGCGCGCACCGGCAAGGATGCGCTCTCATTGGGGGGGCCTTGCCTCAGGATCAGCGTGAAGGCGGTGTTCAACCCGATGAAATAACCGGCAAAAGCGGCCGGTATCACCGAAAAAATGAACAGCAGCATGGGCAGGATGAACATCACCGCCGCATAAACCAGACGCGGCAGCGCCGCGCCGGCGCCGAGCCGGGCGGCGGCAAAAAACCGCTCTTGGCTGCCGGGGTTGCCGACGAGCCGCCAGGCGAGCAGCAGCATCAGTCCGCCCAGCAAGGCGCCGCCGAGGGCATCGCCCAAAAAGTGCACCCCAAGGTACATGCGGCTGAGGGCGACCAGGGTGACGAAAATCGGGGCCAGCCAGGCGAGCCAGCGTTTGCGGGAAAAAACGGCCAGGCCACCCCAAATGGCGACGCTCCCCGAGACGTGACCGGAAGGGAAGCCGAAGGAGAGGGTCTGCGTCCGGAAGGCGTCGATCACCGACCGCGGCGGCAAGGCAAAAAAACTCGTCGCCCCCTGGGCGTGGAGCGGCGTGGCCGAGTCCCATCCGGATTCCAGGCAAAGGACGCGGTTGTCGACGAAAAACGGCCGTGGCAGCCCGAACAGCCCCTTGCACAATTCGCTGGCCATGCCCGTCCAGGCGAAGAGCTGGAACAGCAGGAAACCTTTGCGCAGGCTGATTCCCAGCATGACGGCAATGATCAGGGTGGCGACGAAGCTGTAGTAGCCCGTGGCCGTGATCAGCTTCATCAGCCAGGTCAGGGGGTCCGAACGCAGGGCCTGTAATCCGATCATGATTTTCGTTTGGAACATTTTTCCTCCCGCGGCGCAAGGTTCTCTCCCGCCCGCTCATGAGCCGCTGCCGGACCTGGCGGCAAGCCCAGGCGACGGATGTCGAGAATGTCTTCGGGCCTGACCGGGCGGCCGTTTTTCAGGCAGATCCCGGTCACCCGGGCTTCGACGATGAGCTTTATGTCGGGCAGGCGGACGATCGCCTGCTCGAAGATCACCTTTAGGGAGCCCGCTTTTTTGACTTGCAGCGTCACCTTAAACTTGTCGCGGCTCTTCAGCGGGTATTTGTAGTCGATCTCGATTCTGGTGACAATCAGATCGTTTCCCTGCCCATGCATGGCCGAGAAATCGATATCCCGGGAAATCAGGAATTCGTGCCGGGCGTGCTCCAGATAGTGCAGGTAAACGGCGTTGTTGACGATGCCCTGCAAGTCGACCTCGTAATCACGGACCTTCAATTCCAATTCAAAGGTATTTCCTGGTTCGTTCATTTTTTTCCATGCCGGCCGCGTGCGTAACGGCCGGAAAGGCCATATTGTGCTTCATGCGCACTGGAAATGTCAAATCTAGGAGAAGCGAAAAAAATATCATGATTGACCGCACACCTATTTTTATTTCAATCAATTTGCCATACAATAGGTAAAACTTAGGAGGGAATGAAATGCCAGATAAAGGTACGTTGAAAAAAGTAACCCAGGTGGGGGGCGGGGAGAGTCAATCGACCGCCAGGGAGGCGAAACCCTTCGTGGCCAGCGACGAGAATAAGGGAAAGGCGAAAAGCCTGCGCTTGTTCGCGATCATTTCCTGGATCGTGGCCATCGGCCTTGAAGTCGGGGCGATCTTGCTGCTCAGAAAACCGCCGGTCAACACAACCTGGCTCATTGGATTGATCGTGGCCGATCTGATCTTTGCCATCATCGGCTCGTTGCTGTGGAAGAGGTCGAACCGGTTGAACCCCGCTTCGGAAAAGGAAAAAGTCCGCTTCTTCATCCAGAGCCAGCTGGGCGCGATCATCAGCGTGATCGCTTTCCTGCCCCTCGTCATCCTTATCTTCACCAACAAGGATCTGAAGGGGAAGCAAAAGGGCATCGTCGGCGCCATCGCGGTCATCGCCCTGCTGATCGCCGGCGCCACCGGCATCGATTTCAATCCGCCGTCCCAGGAAAAGTACGCACAGCAGACGGCTCAAGTCGAGTCGCTGACCGGCGCCAACCACGTTTTCTGGACGAAGTCGGGCACGCATTACCACATATACTCGGATTGCCCCTACATCAACACCAAGAGAACGGATGAAATTTTCAGCGGCACCGTGGCTCAGGCAAAAGATTTGAAGAATATCACCGAGCTTTGCAGCTTCTGCGAGAACAGGGCCGAAAAGGAAAAAGGCCTGCCCGCCGAAACACCGCCAGCAGCCGAAGCAGAAAAAACAACCAACTGACGCTTTCCCGTTTTCCTGCCTGCTTTCGGCCATGCTAGCGGTTTCTTGACCATCGCTGGCTGTTAACGCGGCCGGAATGCCGATTTGACAGCCAATATATTTATATGTTAACATTTTTTTTAAAGACTACTGGAAAGGCAACAGGACTCACCGGTTATTTTCCTTCCTGACCTTTTCCCTAAAACAAGGAGTGAACACCATGAGTTTCAAAAAAGCGACCATCGACGGCAATACCGCTGCTGCGCATGTGGCCTATGCCTACAGCGACATCGCAGCCATCTACCCGATTACCCCTTCTTCTGTGATGGGAGAACTCGCCGATGCCTGGGCGGCCAACGGCCGCAAGAACATCTTCGGCCAGGAAGTGGAGGTCATCGAGATGCAGTCGGAGGGCGGCGCCGCCGGCGCCGTGCACGGCGCGCTTTCGGCCGGCTCCCTGACCACCACCTTTACCGCCTCGCAGGGGCTGCTGCTGATGATCCCCAACATGCACAAGATCGCCGGCGAAATGCTGCCCACCGTGTTCCACGTCTCCGCCCGCTCGCTGGCCTGCCAGTCGCTCTCGATCTTCGGCGACCACTCCGACGTCATGTCGGTGCGCTACACCGGCTTTGCCCTGGTGGCCGCCGCCTCGGTCCAGGAGATCATGGACCTGGCTATCGTCTCGCACCTGGCCACGCTCGAGTCGTGGGTGCCGTTCCTGAACTTCTTCGACGGCTTCCGCACCTCGCACGAGATCCAGAAGGTGGAGATGATCGACTACGAGACCCTGGCCTCCATACTCGACATGAAGCGGGTCGAGGAGTTCCGCGGCCGGGCGCTGAGCCCCGATCACCCGGTGCTCAAGGTCGGCCAGCAGAATCCCGACGTTTATTTTCAGGGACGAGAAACGGTGAACCCTTATTATGAGAAGACCCCGGCCATCGTGCAAAAATATATGGACCTGGTCGGCAAAAAGACCGGCCGCTATTACAAACTGTTCGACTATGTCGGCCACCCCGAGGCCGACCGGATCGTCGTCGCCATGGGCTCGGCCTGCGAAACCCTCGAGGAGACGGTCGATTACCTGAACCGCAACGGCGCCAAGGTCGGTCTGATCAAGGTCCGCCTTTTCCGGCCGTTCTCGTTGGCGGCCCTGGTCGACGCCCTGCCCAAGTCGGTGAAGAAGATCGCCGTCCTCGACCGTACCAAGGAGCCGGGCGCTCTGGGCGAGCCCCTCTACATGGACATGGTCACCGCCCTGGCCAACAAGGGGCTGACCATCATCGGCGGCCGCTACGGCCTCAGCTCCAAGGAGTTCACCCCGGCCATGGCCAAGGCGGTCTTCGACCACCTTGCCGGCGCCTGCTTCCATGACTTCACCGTGGGCATCACCGATGACGTGACCAAGCGCTCGCTGCCGGTTGACGAGGATTTCGCCATCGAAAAGAGCGACACCATCTCCTGCATCTTCTGGGGCCTGGGATCGGACGGCACCGTCGGCGCCAACAAGAACTCGATCAAGATCATCGGCGACCACACCGACATGTACGCCCAGGGGTATTTTTCCTACGACTCCAAAAAATCGGGAGGCATCACCATCTCGTACCTGCGCTTCGGCAAGAGCCCCATCCGCGCCCCCTACCTGTCGACCTCGGCCGACTTCGTCGCCCTGCACAACCCGGCCTACATAGGCCGCTACGACGTGCTGGCTGGCGTCAAGACCGGCGGCACCTTCCTGCTCAACTCCGAGTGGGGCAACGACGAGGTGTTCGAGCACTTGACCCGCAGCATGCAGGAGACGATCATCAACAAGAAAATTAAATTCTTCAACATCGACGCCCTGAAGATTTCCGAGGCGGTCGGCCTGGGCAAACGCATCAACTCGGTCATGCAGGCCGCCTTTTTCAAGATCTCCGGTGTACTGCCCGGCGCTGAAGCCATCCAGCTGATTAAGGATTCGATCAAGAAGACCTACGAGAAGAAGGGCGAGAAAATCGTCAAGATGAACTGGGACGCGGTCGACCGCACCAGCGCCGCCCTGCAGCAGATCAAGGTGCCGGCCGCCGTCAAGGACATCAAGGCCTCCGCGCCGGAACCCAAGCTGATTCCCGACAACGCCTCCGAGTTCGCCCGTACCGTCATCGACAAGCTCATGCACCTGAAGGGCGACAGCGTGCCGGTGTCGCAGATGCCGCTCGACGGCAAGGTGCCCACCGCCACCGCCAAGCTGGAGAAGCGCGGCATCGCCCCCCAGGTGCCGCACTGGCTCAGCGAGAACTGCATCCAGTGCAACCAGTGCTCGCTGGTCTGCCCGCACGCCGCCATCCGCGCCAAGCAGATCGAGCCGGCCCAGCTGGCCAAAGCCCCGGCCTCCTTCAAGACCGTGAAGTCCTTGACCAAGAACGCGAAGGACCTGGCCTACAAGGTGCAGGTTTACATCGAGGACTGCACCGGCTGCGGCAACTGCGTCCACGTCTGCCCGGCCAAGACCAAAGCCCTCGAATTCCATCCCCTCGAGGATGAGCGCAAGGCCGGCGAAGCGACGAACGCCCAGTTTTTCGAGGACCTCCCCGACAACATCATGGACGGCACCCAGATCACCCAGTTCAAGGGGGTGCAGTTCCGCAAACCCATGTTCGAATTTTCCGGGGCCTGCGCCGGCTGCGGCGAAACCCCCTACGTCAGGTTGGTCTCGCAGCTTTTCGGCGAGCGCATGATCATCGCCAACGCCACTGGCTGCTCGTCGATCTACAGCGGCACTTTCCCGACCACACCCTATTGCGTGGGCAAAGACGGGCGCGGCCCGGCCTGGGCCAATTCCCTGTTCGAGGACAACGCCGAGTACGGCCTGGGCATGCGCCTGGCCGTCGACGCCAACCGCAAGCTGCTGCTTAGCGCCATCGACCGCCTGCTGGCGGGCGGCGGGGACAAGAAGCTGGAGGCGGCCCTGAAAAAGAGCCTCGAGCTCTGGGATAAAAACGGCGACGACGCGCAGGCCGCAGCCCTGGCAGTAAAGAACCTGCTGCAGGGGGCCGTCAAGACAGCCCCACGCGAGAAACAGGCCCTGCTGCGCAAGGTCAGCGAGCTCCAGGATTACCTGGTCGACAAGTCGGTCTGGTGCATCGGCGGCGACGGCTGGGCCTACGACATCGGCTATGGCGGCCTGGACCACGTCCTGGCCACCGGCAAAAACGTCAACGTCCTGGTCCTCGATACCGAGGTCTACTCCAACACCGGCGGCCAGGCCTCCAAGTCGACGATGCTGTCGGCGGTGGCGCAGTTTGCCTCGGCCGGCAAGCGCACCGGCAAAAAGGACCTGGGGCTGATGTTCATGAGCTACGGCTACGTCTATGTGGCCTCGGTGGCCATGGGCGCCAACATGAACCAGGTGGTCAAGGCCTTCCTCGAGGCGGAAGCGTACCCCGGGCCGTCCATCGTCATCGCCTATTCCCCCTGCATCATGCACGGCATTGACATGGGCTTCTCCAGCGAGGAGGCCAAGAAGGCCGTCCAGGCCGGATATTGGCCGCTCTACCGCTACAACCCTGCGCTGGCCGGCGAAGGCAAGAACCCCTTCATCTACGAGAGCAAGGACCCGACCCTGGGAATGCAGGATTTCCTGGCCAAGGAGATCCGCTTCGCCACGCTCAAACTGCAGTTTCCCGAAGTCGCCGACCGCCTGTACGCGCAGGCCGAGGCTTTCAAGAAAGGCAAGCACGACTACTACAAAAAGTTGAACGAATTGAAATAGGGCCGCCTGGGAAACGGGGCAGGGGAGCGCCGTGGCCGTCGAGATACAGCAGATCGACCTGGAGCACCCCCACCGCCGTCTGCTGCAACACGCGGCGCGCATCCTGGCCGACGGCGGCCTGGTCGTCTATCCCACCGACACCATCTACGGCCTGGGAGCCGACCTCTTCAACAAGGACGCCATGGGGCGGATCTTCAAGCTCAAGAAAACGTCGCGCCAAAAGCTGCTCAGCTTCATCTGCCCCGACCTGGCCGCCGTGGCCGCGTGGGCGTACGTGCCGACCAGCGCCTACCGCGTCATGCGCCGCGTCACGCCGGGGAAATACACATTCATCCTGCGGGCCAGCAAGGAAGTTCCAAAAATATTGCTGCAGAAAC
>JAPKZM010000133.1 GCA_026393775.1 Candidatus Aminicenantota bacterium | reverse complement strand
ACCTGATCATCCCGGACAAGGAAGTGTCGCGCAAGCACCTGGCCATCGAGGTGCGCAACGAAAAGGTCTTCCTGCGCGACCTGGGCAGCACCAACGGCACGTTCATCAGCGACGACAAGGTTTCCATCACCGAAATCACCGACCAGACCGAGTTCAAGATCGGCCAGACCACGCTGATGCTGATCACCACGTCTCAGGGCTACGAAAAGTAAATTGCTGCGTTCGCTGAAGCTCATCATCAATTTCGTTCTGTCGGCCTGCCTGTTCGCCTTTTTCATCCTGCTGCTGATCGCCTTCCTGAATCCCCGGGTCGCGATCGAACGAAGCATGCTGCTGCCCATTTTTTTTAACCTGCTTACTTATTACGGCCCGCTGTGGATCGTTTTCATCGCGATCAGCTTTTTTTTCGTGCAGTTTTTCGCGGAGCGCAAGTACCCAATCGGCTTTTTCAACCCACCGACGCCGGTTTACTTTTTTTCCTACACCGTCATGATCGTTTCGGTGCTGTTCTACGCCAACTACGATTATTATTATGATTTCTTCTCCGTCGCCGCCAAGAACAACTTCATCAAGATCCTGCTGCTCAATTTTTTGATTCTCATCCTGGGCATTGTCTTCATCTTTTTGAAGACGCGGCGCAAAAGATGGCTCCAGGCCCTGCTGATGCTGCTCGTCGGCTTTGCCGTCTGGGTCGGGTACACCCTTTTGATGCATAAAAATCCCGTCCTCCCGTCCGCCTTCAAGTACACGGCGCCGGTCATCAGCCCTCCCCGCCAGATCAACCTGGTGATCATGGAGGGCTTGTCGCTGAATTACCTGCTCAGCGTCTCCCAGGAATCGAAGCTGCTGAATTTTAATTGGATCAAGGAAAACGGCGTCATGGGCCGCTTGAAGACCTTTCGGCCCAACCCGGAGTTGTCGTTCTTCAACACCCTGCTCAGCGGCGAATCTCCGGCCAATTTTGCCGAGCATTCCGACTTCAAGTTCCAGTTCCGCGACGCGCTTTGCGAATTCGACATTTTCCCCAGATACATTTTTTTCAGGAATTCGGCCAAGCTGAACGTGACCAGCTTTTACAAAAAGGTTTCCGGCGGGCGGCTGGATCGCCTGAAGGAGTTTTACCAGGTGAACGGCTTTAAGGCTTTCACCATGATCAATCCCCCGGTTTGGCCTACCTATGCCGAGAACAACCTCAAGAAAAACAACAATTTCGTTCAGTTCTTCTCCCCCTCCCTGGACCAGAAAGACCCGAAACTGACCATCTTGAAAAAAACGTTCTACTACGATGATTTTGTCCGCAACCAGATCCCCGAATTGAAATACAGCAATTATTACTATTCACTGGTCCTCCTTCCCGGTCTGGAAGGCGTCAATTCTTATTTTTACCATTACGCCCGCCCCGAGAATTTCGGCAATCTCATCACCCCGGGCAATCGGGAAAAATATGGCTGGATACTCGACAAGTATTATGAATATTACGACGCGGTGCTCGGCAAGATCATCGGTTCCATGGGCGACAACGAAATGCTGATCGTGTTGAGCTTTTATGAAATGGAGCCGCTGCCGGATTGGCGGCGCATCATGGTCAACTACATCGGCCGCCGCGATATTTTCGTCTACAAGTCGATGAACGCGCTGGGCACGTTCCTGCTGTACGAGAAATCAGCGCTGAAAAAAGGGTTGTTCCAGGACTCCGTCGCCCTGGCCGACCTGTTTCCCACCCTGCTTTACTATGCCGGCTTTCCGCTTTACAAAGGCTTGCCGGGCGAGGTGGTCAAGGATATTTTCAGCGATCTCTTCTTGGCAGAAAATCCTGTTTATTTCGCGACGGAATAGAGAACCTTCTTGTGCGGCGCCCTTTTTTTATCTATAATCTATAATCTATCGGAGTAGCAATAAGGAGTCCAGATGAAAATATTGATCGTCGGCTCGGGTGGGCGGGAACACGCCCTGGTGTGGAAGATCTCGCAATCCAAGCGGGTGGATAAAATTTTCGCCGCCCCCGGCAATCCCGGCATGAACAGCCTGGCCGAAATCGTTGATATCAAGCCGACCAGCATCATCGAACTGGCCGATTTCGCCCAAACGGAAAAGATCGACCTGACCGTGGTCGGCCCGGAACAGCCGCTGGCGCTGGGCATCGTCGACGAGTTCAACAGCCACAACCTGAAAATATTCGGTCCCACCCAGAAAGCGGCCATGATCGAAACCTCCAAGTCCTTTGCCAAGGAGTTCATGCGCAAGAACAACATTCCCACCCCGGCTTTCAAGACCTTCAATTCATCCGTCGACGCCCTGGATCATGTCCGCGCGGCTTCTTTCCCCCTGGTGATCAAGGCCGACGGGCTGGCCGCCGGCAAGGGCGTCTTCATCTGCCAAAAAAAAAGCGAGGCCGAAGCAGGAATCAAGGAGATCATGCTGGAGGGGAAGTTCGGCAAATCGGGCGAGCGGGTGGTGATCGAGGAGTTCCTTGCCGGGCAGGAAATGTCGTTCATGGTCATCAGCGACGGCAAGCGGATCATGCCGCTGGCCACCTCCATGGACTACAAGAAGGCGTTGGACAACGACAAGGGGCCCAACACGGGCGGCATGGGCGCCATTTCACCGGCGCCGCAGCTCAGCAGGGACCTGTTCAACACGATCATGAAAAGCATCATCGAGCCGACCATCACGGGTTTGAAATTTGAAAACAAGAAATACAAGGGCGTCCTCTATGCCGGCCTGATGATCACGCGCGAAGGGCCCAAGGTCCTCGAGTTCAACTCCCGCTTCGGCGACCCCGAGACCCAGGTGGTGCTCATGCGCCTGAAAAGCGACCTGGTTGATGTCCTGGAAGGATCGGCCGACGAAAACCTTTTTGAAGTCAATGTCGACTGGGATAAGAACGTGTCCGGCTGCGTGGTACTCGCGGCCAAGGGCTATCCCGCCAAGTACGGCAAAGGGCAGAAGATCCAGGGCTTGGAAAGGGCCAAGGTCATGGGCCTGGAGGTTTTCCATGCCGGCACGGCCCAGGTCAAGAACAGCCTGGTCAGCGCCGGCGGCCGGGTCCTCAATATCTGCGCCAGCGCTCCAACCCTGAAGGAGACCATGGATAAAATCTATAACGGCATTTCATTCATCGCCTTCGATGACATGACTTTCCGCCGCGACATCGGCTGGAGCCGCAGATGAAGGCCAAAATCGCCTTCATTCTGGGCAGCGACTCCGATTATCCTTTCATCGAGAACGGCGTCGCCCTGCTGCGCCAGTTCGCCATCCCCCTGGAAATCGAGGTCAGCTCCGCCCACCGCACTCCGGAACGCACCCTGGAACTGATCCGGGAATTCGAGGCCGCGGGGATCAGCGTGATCATTGCCGCGGCCGGCGGGGCCGCCCATCTGCCCGGGGTTGTAGCCGCCCACACCTTGATCCCGGTCCTGGGCGTGCCCATCGCATCTCCGCTTTCGGGGCTCGATTCGCTGCTCTCCATGGTGCAAATGCCGGCCGGCGTGCCGGTGGCCACCTTCGGCATTGGCGCGGCCGGGGCGACCAACGCCGCCCTTTTCGCCGTCGCGCTGCTGGCGCTCGCCGATCCCGCGCTTGCGGAAAAACTGCGTGCCTACCGCGGTGCGCAGCGCGAGCAGGTGCTGGAGAAAAGCCGGAAATTGAAAGACAAACTAGCCAGGGAATGAAGTTTGTCGTCGATTATTTCGGCTGCCGCAGCAACCAGGCCGAGATCCAGGAGTGGATCATCGAGCTGGAAAAACTCGGTTATGAATTGACCTCGAACCCGGCGGAGGCCGATTTCGGCATTTTGAACACCTGCAGCGTCACCGCCAGAGCCGAGAAAGACGTGCTGCGTTTCATCGGCAGAGCCTACCGCAACACCAACGCCAAGTGGTTCATCGTCGGCTGCACGGTCGCCCAGGACAAGTCCCTTCTGAGCCGGAAGTACAGCCAATACGTTTTTCTTGACAACAACGAAAAGAAAAACCTGGTCGGAACCGTATGCGAAATTTTCCCGGCCAACGGCCGTGTGATCTACCATTCCTCGTTCAAGTCGAGGATTTTCCTGAAAGTCCAGGACGGCTGCAATTTCCGCTGTTCATTCTGCCTGGTGCCCTTCCTGCGCGGGAATGCCCGGAGCTTGACGAAAAATGAGGCCGTGGCCAGGGTCAAGCATTACACGGCCCTGGGTTACCAGGAGGTGGTCCTGACCGGCATCAACCTCTCGGCGTACGGCTACGACCTGTTTCCCCGCGAAACGCTGCTCGACCTGCTGGCGGCTATCGAACCCCTGAATGGGGTGGAGGTGATCCGCTTGAGTTCCCTCGATCCCCGCTTCATCAAGTATCATTTCGTCAAGGAACTGCGGGGTTTTTCCAAGATCGCCGACAGCTTTCATTTTTCCCTGCAAAGCGGCAACGATGCGGTCATCCGGCGCATGAACCGCGGCGGCAAGAGCGCCGAATATCAAAAGATCCTGACCCAGTTCCGCAAGTTTTTCCCCGACGCCAACTTGGGGGCCGACATCATCGCCGGTTTTCCCGGCGAAAGCGAACGGGAATTCCGCGACACCATGGCCTTCATCCAGTCGTCGCCGTTGAACTACCTGCATATTTTCCCCTTCTCGCCCCGGCCCGGGACCAAGGCCGCCCTGCTGGATACGCTGCCGCCGGAAATGCTACACGCCCGGACGCACGAGTTGCAGGAGTTGAACAGCGAACTGAAGCTGGCCTACCGCGAGCGCTTCCGCGGCAGGATCCTGCCCGGCATCCTGATCGAGGAGAACCCCAACTATTCCATGGTCATCACCCGCAATTTCCTCTCGGTACGCATCCCGCCGGTGCGCGGCTACAAGAAAAGGAAGCTGGCGGTGCGCATCGGACGCGTGGTCAACGCGAACCTCTGCGAGGGAGAAATCGCCTGACCGGAGAAGGACTGCCTTTTTCGCTTCATTTCCTTGACTTTTCGTTTTTTGGGGTTTAATATTTTAGCATATAACGGAGGAGGCTTTGCGTCCTCAAGGCCTACCGGTCGCACTGCCGGCCAGCCGGGGGAATAAGCTTTTTTTCGGGAGGGAGCATGAGAATATTAAAAGAACAGCAAAAATGGATTTCCCTATTCGTAACATTCACTTTCATGTGCATGCTGCAGGCTTCGACCGTGGTGCCGCTGCGCGCCGAAAGGAGCGTGAAAGCGAATGGCACGGAAGTGTCCGATTCGTCCGAGACGACGGGAGCCGTGGAACAACCGGGTCCAGCCCCGTCCGTCGCCAAGAAAAAACATTTCCCCTGGCTCTGGGTGATCCTCGGCGCGGTTTTGATCGCGGGCGGGGTCTACTACTACCTGAATTATATGCAGAAATTCACCCTGACCGTGAACAAGGGGGAGGGAGTGGTCGGCGCTCCCGACAGCGGCGCGACCAAGTACAAGCGCGGCGAGTCCATCGATTACAGCTACAGCCTGGAGTCCGGCTACCATAACCTAGTGGTCATGCTGGATGGGGCCGCCGTCGCCGCCAGCGGCAGCGTCAGCATGAAGGCCAACCATACGTTGGCGGCCAACGCCACCCAGCAGTTCGTGCTGACGGTCAACATCGACGCCGGCGTCAGCGGCGCCCCCGTCAGCGGCGCCTACACCTATGACAGCGGCCAGGCGGTCAGCTATAGCTACAGCCTGAAGTCGGGTTTCACCAATCTCGAGATCAAGGTGGACGGCGTCGCCGCCTTGGCCACCGGCACCGTGACCATGAACGGCGACCACGTGCTGACGGCCACCACCACCGGTCCGCGCAAACTGACCGTGACCCGCGGCGCCGGCGTCAGCGGGTCGCCGAGCAGCGGCACCTTTTCCTATCTCGACGGCAGCGTGGTCAACTACAGCTACACCCAGCTGTTGGGCTACTACGGCATGGTCTGCTTCCTCGATGGCACCCCCGTGGTCCCCATGGGCAGCGTCACGATGAACGCCGATCACACCCTCGCGGTCAGCGCCAATCCCGGCCTGGAGCTCGAGTGGCTCTTCACCGGCAACGCCCAGGACACCAGCGGCAAGGGACGCCACGGCACCGCCTTCAACGCCACGCTGACCACCGACTACAAATCGGTCGCCAACCGCGCCTACTATTTCAACGGCACCACCGCCTACATCCAGGGGCCCAATTTCCATGCCCATGCGAGCAACCAAATCACTTTTTCGTTCTGGGTCCGGATCCCCGCTTCCATTGCCGGTATAAAATACTTTTTCTGGCACAACGACTTTTATGTTGCTCAGAGTGTAACCAGTATTGCTTTCGCCATAACAACCATAGGCACAAACAACGCCCATTGCTCGGTTTCCCTGAATACCTGGACGCATATCGCCGGCACTTACGACGGAACCAACATCCGTATCTACCGCAACGGCACGCTGATGGATACGATGTCGCACCCGGGTACCATTGCTGACCAAAGCCTTAATTTCGAAATTGGCAGGCATGGCTCATATTGGCAGGGTTATATCGATGATGTGCGCATCTACCGCTTCTGCATGAGCCAGAGCGATATCGCCAAGCTGGCCGCGCTATAATTTTTTCGCAGGAGCTGGATGCCGGGGAAGCGCCGGCAGGGTCCGTCCAGGATTCGCAAAAACAGGGGGCGAGGCGCGTAGTTTAAAAAATCATTCCGGGGAAACTGGCGGACGGGTTGTTGATTCGCGGGCGATACGTTATAATCAAAACGAGCGCGGTGCATTTCGGAGCAGGATTTCTCCTGCCGCGCGGGTTCGCGGAGGTAAGATTGCCCGAAAAAAAATGGACTTGCCTGCCGGCCTTGCTGCTGGCCCTGCGGCTCATGCTCCCCGCCCAGGATGCGGCGCCGATCGGCACGCCGCCGGCGCCGGGGAAAAACCCGCTGCGCAAGGCCCTGGAAAGGTCACTGCTCTTCCCCGGGCTTGGGCAGCTGGGGGAGAAGCAGTACCTGAAGGCCGCGCTCTTCGGCGGGGCGGAAATATTCTGCCTGGTGCAGGTGCTGATCTTCATGGGCAAGGGCAATGAAGCCTACAGGAACTACCGCGACGCCGGCGATCCCGCGGCCGTGATGGAATTCCGCGCCCAGACTGAAAAGTACGACCGGCAGCGCAATACCGCCATCCTGGCCGCGGCCGGGGTCTGGGCATTGAACATGGTCGATATTCTGATTTTTGCCAAGAAAAAATACGGCCGGAAAGCCAGCATCGGTTTTCAGCCCTATTACCGCTATGAAAACAAGACGATCGGCGCTGGCCTGCGCCTTCATTTTTAGCCTGCTGGCGCTGGCCGGGTGCAATGACCGGCTTTTTGACAACCCGCTCGATCCGGAGGGGGAGACCCGGGCGTATGAGATCCTGGCCACCCTGCCGGCCGCCAACATTGTGCCGCTGGACCTCACCTTCAGCGGCGACGTCCTGTGGGTGGTCGATGCGCAATCGCGCATCCTGGCCCTGAATTACAACTCGGGCTCCCTGATCCGCGAACTCGATTTTTCGCAGCCGGTCAGCGGCATCGCCTACGACGGCAACGATCTCTGGCTGGGCATAAAGAATTCCAACCAGGTGGTCCAGGTCAGCGTCGTCAACGGGGCGCAGATCAAGGCGCTCAACCTGCTGCGCGGAGACGTGGGCTGCCTGGACTACGCGGCGGATCGCCTTTACGTCGCCGACAAGCTGTCCAATACCATCCTGGTGGTCAATCCCGACAGCGGGACGATCGAACGATCGATCAGCCAGCCGGGGTTTACCATCAACGGCCTGGCTTCCGGCGGCGGCAACGTGTGGACCATCGACGCCTCGCAAAACAAGATCTTCCGCCTCGATGATGCCGGCAACGCGGTGAATGTCTATCTGCCGCCTTCGCGCTCCGCCGCCGGCCTGGCTTATTCGCAAGGCTACATCTGGTGCGGCGACCAGACAGGGAAAATATACAAGTTGAAATTTCAATGAACAAGTTCGCTTCTTTCCTGCTGGCGCTCCTGCTCCTGGGCTCCTGCCTCCAGGCCAAGGACCTGCTGGACATCAAGGGCGATTACCTGCTTTACAGCTTTGATTTCAATTACGTCTACGGCCTGGGAAACATCACGATCAAGGCCAAGGAATTTTCCATCACGGCGGCCGCCGTCGAAATCGACATGGCCAACCGCGCGGCCCGGGTCAGTCGGGATTGCCGCGTGCAGGTGGGCAAGGAGAATTATTCGGCTGATATGCTGGAGATCAACCTGGAGAACCTGAGCCTTAAGTTCACCACCTTCAAGGACAGCATCCAATCCTGGACTCTGGCCACGCAGAAGAAAGCAGCAACGGCCGCCGACGCCCCGGCCAGGCCCATGGTGTTCCGGGACTTCGAGGCCCTCAGGAAATCGCTGGTCTATTTTTTGAACGGCCGCATCGTGATCACCGACAACTACCGGCTCTACGGCTATCAATCTATCGTGTTCATCGAAGGCATCCAGTCACTGGCCTTCAAGAAATTCAAACTCGACAAGGGCCTCAATGAGCCGACCGATAACGGGTTCGCGATCGACAAGATATGGTTCTATCCGTCGCAAGGCGTGGTCGTCAACAGCCACCTGCTCCTGGAAAAAGCCGTCAAGCACGGTTTGTTCAAAAGCGTTTCGGGGCTCGACCTGAAGTACGACCTTTTAGGGAACGATGTGGTCGGCTCGCGCTTGAATGCCAATTTCAACTCGCTCAACTCCCTGGCCCTGAGCAAGAAGAGCGGCCTGAACCTGAACGTCAGCTACCTGTCCGACAACATGCTCAGCGCCTCCCTGGACTTCAAGACGCAGTGGACCCCTTCCTTCAGCTGCGAGCTGCTGGCTGATTACAGCCTCACCGCCGCCAAGAAGGAGGAACTGTGGCTGCGCCTGCGCTCGGGGCTGAGCGGCAAGGTGCTGGGCCACGCCTCCCTGAACCTCGCCTATGAACTGGACAAGCAATACGTGCTGGAAATATCCTGGCAGAACCAGATGGTGAGGAACTTTGTCATCTCGGCGCAGCA
>JAPKZM010000173.1 GCA_026393775.1 Candidatus Aminicenantota bacterium | reverse complement strand
CGGCGCAGGCTGTCTTCGGCCCGCTTGCGCTCGACGGCCATGGCCACCTGGTTGGAAACAAAGATCAGGATGTTCTTTTCGTCCAGGCCGTAGCGCAGGCCGGGCGAATAGGTCTGAACGACCAGCACGCCGATGGTCGTGTCGCGGATCTTCAGCGGCACGCCCAGCCAGTCGATGGACGGGGCGCCGATCAGCTCGATCTCGCCCCGTTTTTCAAGCTCGTCCAGAATTTCGGGTGTGGCCAGCAGCGGGACGCCGGTGCGCAGCACGTATTCGGTCAGCCCTTTTTCCAGGCCGCGGGTCGCTGGCGGCGGGTCGAATTCGTCGACAAAGTATGGAAAGCTCAGCAACCCGGTCGGCTGGTCGAACAAGGCGATATAGAAATTCCCGGCGCGCATGAGCCCGGAGATGATCTGGTGGATGGAATGGTACAGCTCGGGCAGGCTACCGGCCATCTGGGCGGCCTCGGAAATCCTGTAGACGGCGTCCTGGATTTTTTCCGAATGCCTTTTTTCCGTGATGTCGCTCAATACCGACAGAACGGCAGGTTCACTCTCATACACGATGTTTTTGCCCTGGATCACTACCGTGCGCCATTCGCCCTTCCTGCTGGCGACCCGGACCTCGTATCCCTGGGGAGCATGGCCGCCGGCCTGGCGCATGGCCATGTTCCTTTCGACCACTCCCCGGTCGTCGGGATGGACAAAGTCCAAGACTGACAAACCGATGATCTCGTCCAGCGAATACTGGGTTGCCTCGAGGATGTAGTCGTTGACCAGGACGATCTTTCCTTTTTTGTGAACCAGCACCCCATTGGGCATGTGGGAAACCAATTCCCGGTAACGCTGCTCACTTTCCCGCAAGGCGCGGCTGGCATTCACCAGTTCCCGGGTGCGTTTCTGCACCCGGCCCTTCAACTGTTCGAGTTTCTGGCTCTCCGCCGCCGGCAAACGCCCCGCAGTTTTTTTTGCTTTCATATCATTTACGCTGCAGCGGCAAAAAGCTCACTTGACGAGCTTGATCAATTGCCGGGGATCGGGGACACTCTCGAGGCCGATGGCGTTGAATACCCCGAGTTGCTTCCAAATTTTCCGGTCCACTCCGGCTGAACTGAAAATTCCCTGCAAGGTCTTGTTGCCGTCGGCGCGGACCAGGGTCAAGTGGCTGGGCTGACGATTCAGATAAGCGGGATCAGTCAACTGTTGAAATGAAAAGATGGCACGTTCAAGGGTCGGCTGATAAATATTGGCCGTGCTGAAGGCGCTCAAAGCCATGAACGAATAGATCATCTTGTCTTTGCGGATGCAGGTCAGGCGGACCGCCAGCGGTTCGCTCTGCTCCTGGGGCACCCGGAAATAAGCATGCCGGGACTGGAAACCGTTGACCGTTTCGCCGGATTGGCGCAGCAATTCATACTGGCCGAAATCCTTGGCCCTGGTCTGCATGTACGTATCCAGGTCTTGGGCCGAGCTTTCAGCCTGTAGGACCAGCGCCGCCTTGCCTTCTTTTTCTCCGACTACGACCTGCTTGGGTGTGTTCTCCACGGTCCAGCCGTTGGGAACCGTGAATTGGAAGGCTAGTTCCGGGTGATAATAGACGC
>JAPKZM010000021.1 GCA_026393775.1 Candidatus Aminicenantota bacterium | reverse complement strand
CGGGCAGCGGCACGACCACGTCCTGCTCGCCGGCAAGCGATACTTTCGCCGCCTGGATGACCTTGCGCTCCGTTGTCTCCACCACCAGGACGATCGCCCGCTGTTTCGGGGAGTAGCCGGCGAAGTGCCAGCGGCCGCCCGGCTGGAGGGCGAGCGGGCGCTTTCCGAGCGGCTTGAGGCCGTCGGCGCTGAACAGGTGCAGCGTGGCGGAGTAGCCGTCGACGGCCCCGACCAGGCGCGAGGCGCTGTCGCAGACCACCTTGCGCAAAGGGGGCGGCGGGGTCTGGTTCAGGTTTTGGGCGCGCTCCTCAGTCCCGCTCCAGGGGATGTAGCGGACGCGGTTGCGGCGCAGGTCGACCCAGGCCATGTCCCGGCTTTCCCTGCCGACCAGGAAGGCGTTGCCGGTCGCTTCGTCGACGGCCACCATCTCGAACTGCTTGTTGGTCCTGAACGTGCGCGCTTCTCCCCGCTCGGGAAACACAACCTCCAGCGCGTGGTCGCCGATGACGTAGACGTTGCCGGTGCGGGAGTCGACGGCCAGAGCCTCGGCCTTCAGGTGCTGCGGGACGCGGCTGCCGACCGGCACGTTGCGCACGGCGCGGTCGCGGCAGTCGATCAGCGTCAGCGAGGAGCTGAGCGTGTTGGCCACGAGCAGGCGGTGGCGCGCCGCGTCCATGCGTACCAGCAGCGGCCCGGCGGCGTTGACCTCAAGTCCCAGCGAGGCCAGCAGGTCGACCTTGGTGACCTGCCGGCCGGCGAAGGCCGGTTGGACCAGCAGCATGAGCGGGATCAGGGTCTTGAAAAAACGCATGGAACCTCCTTTTCGCCTGGCCGTCGCGAACGTCCCTGTTTTGCGCCAGGACGCAAAAATGGTATACTCGCGCCGCCGGCGAGTCAAGCCGGCAATTCCCGTGCGTCATTTGACAAGCCCCTAAGTCCAATTTAAAATGCCCGCTTGCATCGCGGCTGCGTTCAAGAAAATTTCGGAGGCTTCTTTGGATAAAAAGATAAGCAATGCGGGGATCTTTGCGTTATTGATCATCACCTTCCTGATCTGGTCCAACTCGTTCATCGCCATCAAGGTGCTGCTGGGAAAAATGAACGCCTTCGATCTTCTCCGGCTGCGCTTCATCCCGGTCGCAGTGATCAGCCTGGGGTTGATCTTTTTGTTCTACCGGAAAGAGGCCTGGGAAATATTTAGGGCCCATCCGGCGCGTGTGTCGCTGGGCGGACTGCTGATGGTGATCTCCTACAACATCATGCTCAATTCGGGGATGAGGTACGTCCAGCCCAACGCCGCCTCGCTGCTGATCGCCCTCAACCCGCTGATCACTTTGCTTTTGGCCGTGCGCTTCCTCCACGAGCCCTTCACCCGCCGCAGGTTGCTCGGCACCGTCGTTACCTTCATTGGCCTGGCGCTGGTGGTGCTGCTGGGCCGGGTCGGCGGCGCGGGCGGGACCTGGATCGCCGTCGACAAGATCCCCTATGCCTTACTGGTTTTGGGCGGGCCGCTGAGCTGGGCCACGGCGACAGTGATCATCAAGCCGGCGCTGAAGAACCATTCGCCCCTAGTCTTCAATTTCGCCACCATGGCCGTCGGCAGCCTGCCGCTCCTCTTCTTCATCGACCGCCCCTTCATCGCCAAGGTCCTCTCGCTGGGATTGCTGGAATACGGCGCCGCCGCTTTCCTCTCCCTGGCCTGCACCATCCTGGCCTACAGCCTGTGGAACATCGCGGTCAAGCACTGGCACGCCTCCAACGTGGCGCTCTTCGTCTACCTTAACCCGCCATTGACGGCGATATTTACTTACCTGTTTTTTGGCATAGGCATAACTCTCTACTTCTTTGTGGGCGGTTCTATTATGCTTGCTGGTATCTTGATAGCCACACTTCCCGGAAAGACAACTCAGCCTGATGAGATCATCACCGAAATTGGGGTTTGAAAGTCCCGCAAAAATATTTTTTATGTTATCATTTTGCCATCTGAAGAATGAACAATGGGGAGGTTCGATGAAAAAACAGATCAAGATCCTGCTCATTCTGGGGCTGTTCTTCCTGTCGTTCGGCGGCGGCTGGATGCATTTCGCCTATCACCCGGCGGCCAAGACGGGCTATGGCTGGGTCCCGTTTATCGCCGGCCTTGTCAGCGTCTTGCTCATTCCGCTGCTGTTCGCCTTCAAAAAGACGGTCCACTGGGCTTACCTGCTGAACGGATTCGCCGTCATCATCGGCACCATCACCATGGCCCACTTCTCGCTGACCATCCACGCGATCTGGCCCGACATCCTGATCCTGTGGAGCAAGTTCGTTATCGGCCGGGCTATTTTCTGCCTTGAGGTTTATCCCATGGACAGCAACCCCAAGGTCAAGGGCTGGAACCTGATCCGCTACCCGCAGCTGGGCTTCTGGTTCGTCCACCTGGTTTTGTGGGGCGCGGTCTATTTCCTGGGCAGTTATTTCTGGAGGTAAGCGAGCATGAACAAAATCAAATATTTGAAACCGCTGTGGTGGGTGCTGCATATAATTGCTGTTGCGTTTGTTCTCTGGTTGGGACACAGCATTCAGTTCTAAGGATAGGGCAACAGGGATAGGGTACAGGGTTTAGGGTGAAGAAAAAAGCCAGGCTGTAGCGGTGTCTATGACCTGCTCGCATCAGAGAAAAATTCAGATGAGCGGTTTTTTTCCTAACACTAACACTATCACTAACACTGAGTTCGGAAATTAATTTACGTCTCGATGGTCGTGTAGCGTTTGTCCGCGAAACGGGCCAACAGGAAAATGGAAGCCGCGGCCAGCAAAGAGAGGATAACGAACAGAACGGCGATCAGCCCCGTGCCGGCAAATCCGACGCGGCGCAGCAGCCGGGAAACATGGTAGAAGCCATAGAGGATGCCGGCGTCGACGGCCATGGCGATGACGACATTCAGGTTCTGCTTGATGGCCCGCATCGGGTTGGTCCAGGTCAGCAGCGGCCGGGCCAGGTCGACGGCCATGTTTGTGGCGGTGAGCAATACGCCGGCAACGAAGGCCAGCAGGGCGGCGGGCAGGATGCTCTTCCAGCCCAAGCCCAGGGCCAGCCGTACCGCCAGCAAACCGCCCAGGACGCCCAGGCCCGCGATCAGGTAGGAGTGGAGGAACTTGCCCGTCACCTGACGGCCGGGAGCGACCGGGATGACCTTGGAGATCCAGAAAGTTTTGCCTTCGCGCGAGAATGTCGATGAAGCTGTCCCATTCAAACAGCCGCAGGCGACGAAAAAGGCGGCGGCGAACAGGATCTCGGCCAGGCGGTTTCCCGAGCCCAAAATCTTCAGGATGGCCATGGATGATGAACCGGCGCTGGTGCGCACCATGATAAAGAGCATCACCGGGACCAGGACGACCGAGAGGATGCCGTTGAGCAGGAAGATGGGGGTGCGGTTCATCAGCTTCCACTCGCGCCGCAGGATGGCCCGCCAGGCCGTGCGGCCGCTGGCAAAGCTGCTGGCCAGGGCGGCGGCGGAAAGTTTTTTGCGGCGGACGGCCATTTCCGACAGGCCGATCAGGCCGCGGTAGAATAATTTTTCCGCGGCCAGCAGCAACAGCAGCAGCACGGCAACGGACCCGCCGGCGAATAAGGCCAGGTAGCCGAGGCCCGGGGCGCTGAAGCCCGAGGCCAGCAGGCGTGAGGCCCAGATGCAAGGCGGGAATTTCTCGCCCAGAAGCCGCGCCAGGCCGTCGGCGGCGCTGAAGAACTTCACCAGCTCCTCGGGACTGCGCGTGCCGGCGAGGCCGAGCTGCAAAAAGAGGGCGGCGGCCAGCAGCGCCAGCGAGCCGACCAGGATAAGGAAGTCCTTCTTGCGGCTGACGTTGACACAACGCATCATAGCCATGACCAGCAACCCGGCCAGGGCCAGGGGAATGACCGGCAGCAGCAGGAAGACGAGGGCGGCCAGGGGCCAGTAGCCGAGGGGTTTTCCGGCCATGACGCCGTAGACGACAAAGACCGGGACGACGACGAAGAGGACGGTCAGGTATTCGTTGACCAGGATGACGCCGAACTTGGCGCCGATGACCTCGAAGGGCCGCGCCGGCAGGGAGACCAGGAACTCGAGGTCGCGGGAAAAGTAAAAGGCCGACAGGACGTAGAAAAGGCCGAAAACCAGGATGAAAAACTGGCCGACCAGTATGGCCAGAGTCAGCATGGCCGTCTCCTGGCCGGCGGCGCGCAGGATGCCGAACAAGAGGCCGAGGCCCCTGACGTACAGCACGAGGACCGGGAGCAGACTCAAGAAACCGATGCCGGCCAGCAGCACCAGCCAGAGGTCCTTTTTTCCCTGCAAAACCTTGTGCTTAAGCAGCGACAGGCCGAAGTTCTGGCGCAAGCCGGCGGCCAGCAGGGCCTTGAGGCGCTTCATGGCTCGGTCAGCTCCAGGAAGATGTTTTCCAGCGACTGCGACTCGCCGGCCTGGCGGCGCAGCTCGTCGAGGCTGCCGCAGGCGATCAAACGCCCCTTGTGGATGATGGCGATGCGGTCGCAGAACTTCTCGGCGACCTCCATGACGTGGGTCGAGAAGAAGAGGGTGCCGCCGCGGTCGCAGTGGCCGCGCATGGCCTCCTTCAGGTGGTGGGCCGAGCGCGGGTCCAGGCCGGTCAGCGGCTCGTCGAGGACGAAGACCTTCGGCTCGACCAGCAGGGCGCCGCTGAGGACGATCTTCTGGCGCATGCCGTGCGAATAGGTCTGGATGGGGTCGCCGGCGACGGCGCTCAGCTCGAACTTATCCAGCCAGCGGCCGGCGCGCTCGGCGCGCAAGCCCGCCGGCACGCCATAGACGTCGCCGATGAAGTTGAGGTACTCGAGGCCGGTGAGGCGCTCGTAGATTTCCGGTTCGTCGGGGACGAAGGCGGTGACCGCCTTGCAGGCCAGGGGCTCGCTGCGATTGTCGCGGCCCTCGATGGCGATGGACCCCGAATCGGGCGCGAGGATGCCGACGATCATCTTGATGGTCGTGGTCTTGCCGGCGCCGTTGGGGCCGAGAAAGCCGAAGATCTCGCCGGGCGGCACGGCCAGGGTGAGGTCGTCGACGGCGCGTAATAAGCCCTTGTTGTAACTCTTGCAGACATTGCGCAGTTCGATCATGTCGCCTTCCAAACGGGAGCGGATTCGAGGTTTTTACCTTACCACCAAGGCGGGAATGATGTCAAATAACTATTCCAAACAAAGAAGTAGATGGGTAGAAGGGTAAAAGGGTTGATGGGTCAAGCAAAACCGCAATATTTCGCTGTCATTGCCGTTGTCCCTTCAACTCATCTACCCATCAACTAGTGCCGCTCTCTTCGTTTTGGTCATTGGAACCTGGTGCTTGTTTGTAATTTGATGCTTGGAATTTGAAATTGGCAACCATCAATGCCCCTTAATCTTTCTTTTTGCCCTCGGTCGGTTGCGGGCAGGGGATAAACAAGGGCAGGAGGAAGGTGCCGAAGGGAAAGAGGGGAAAGGGGGCCGGCGATTCCGCGACCAGGTTTTTTTTGTTTTCATTCACACTACTCTTTTCCGCTGCAATCTTTCCCTCTTCCTTGATACTCATGATTTGCTCCACTGCGTTTTGACTTTTTGTACGGGCACAGCGCGCTGTGCCCCTACGCTTTGCGCCTATTCGCAAAACACCCTGACCTTCTCCTTGCCCTCGACTTCGACGGTCAGATCGTTGAGATGGACCAGCAGGGCCTCGACGTCCTGGGGGTTGAAATGGCTCAGATCGAAGGGGACCCCCTTTTCCTTCATTTCGCGGTTGATCTTCTCCTGGGCCTGGGCGGGAATGAAGCTGGCGAACTTCAGGCCGGCACGCACCAGGTTGAGCGGCACACGGATGTTGACCCGGTCGCCCTTGGGGTTGTCGGGAGCCGGTTCGACCAGCACGCGCAGGTACTTGGGGCCGGTTTTGCCCGCGGCATCGCCGGCGGAGGCTCCCCCTTCCCCGGCGCGCTCGGAGACGGCGGCCAGCAGTTTCTCGGCGTCATCGACCGATATCTTCTTGTCGGCCAGCATTTCCAGGATCTTTCTTTTTTCTTCGCTCATTGTTTCCTCCTTATTAGTACCTTAAAACAAATTTACTTATTAAAAAACAAGTAAATTTGTTTTCTAAGGTACTTATCCTGCGTAGCAGGGTTAGCGCAAAATGACATGGGTGGTCTTGTCGTGCTCGCGGCTGGAAATGTCGAGCTTGAGCCCCGACAGCGAGCCGATCAAAACGAAAATATGGAAATAGATCTGCAACAGCGGCTTGCCCCAGCCCCAGGGCCAGGAGAGCAGCGCCGCCAGCAGCACCAGCGGCAGCAGCAGAAGCAGCAGGGCCGCCAGCAGCAGCCAGACCAGAATGATGGGGACTGGAATGGCCAGGCCATGCTTTCCTTTTTCCTCGACGCGGATCATTAACCAGAGCGGGATCATGGTTGTTTCCCCAGCTTTTTCAGCGTTTCGCTGACGTCGATCTCCCCCTTCTCGAGGCGGCCGAGAAGCTCCAGCGACGATGGCGGCGGGTTGATCTCGACGTACTCGAGCTGGGCGGCGATGCGGTTGAGGCGGTTCTTGACCGTCGGGTAGGAGATGCCGAATAGCGCTTCCATTTCCTTGATCGAGCCGTGGCAGCGCAGGAAGGCGGTGACGAATATCTGATCTTCCT
>JAPKZM010000177.1 GCA_026393775.1 Candidatus Aminicenantota bacterium | reverse complement strand
TTAATGGAGCCAAAACCATGCAGATTAAAGTGAACGGCGCGGCGATCGAGATTTTTTCCGGAGCCAGGGTCAAGGACGTTCTGCGCAAGTACTCGCGCTCGGAGTTGAAGCTGGTGAAGAAAAATAAAAAAATGATCTGCGACCGGCATGGGCACGAAGTAGGCCTGGACGGCGAGCTCAGCGGCGGCGAAGAATTCGTCATCAATGAGTGCGGTAAACCGGAGTCCCGCTCATGAGGCGCGCGCTCACGACCGGTCCCGTAGCGCTCCGGCTGTTGCTCTCGCTGTTCGCCCTTTTCGCCCTGCAGTCCTGCGCCAGCGTGCCCGCGCCGTTGGCGCAGGCGCCGACGCAGGCGCAGCCACAGCCGGCTGAAAGCCGCATCGTCATCTTCCATTCCAACGATATCCACGGCAAGATCGACAATTTCGCCAAGGTGGCCGCCATCGTCGACGCCGAAAGGAAGGGCGGCGCTGACGTCTTTTATTTTTGCGCCGGCGACAATTTCACCGGCAATCCGGTCATTGACCAGTACGATCCGCCCGGCGAGCCGATACTCGCCCTGCTCAACCGCCTGGGCGTCAACCTGATGTGCCCGGGCAACCACGAGTTCGATTACGGCCTGGATAATTTGCGCAAGTTCGAAGCCGAGGGACGCTTTTCCTTGATCTCAGCCAATATCGAGGCGCTGCCGGGCATCCTGCCGCTGCTGCGGCCCTCAGCCGTCCTCACCACCCGCAGCGGGATCAAGATAGCCGTTTTCGGGCTGATCCAGGTCGAAGCCGGCAACGGCCTGCCCTCGACCCATCCCGACAAGGTCAAAGGACTCCGTTTCAGCTACCCGTTTGCCAGGGCCATGGAGATGAAAAAGTTGCGTGCCGGAAACGATGTTTTGATCGGCCTGACCCACATCGGCTACGACCAGGATCTGCTCCTGGCCGGGATGATGCCCGAGCTCGACGTGATCATCGGCGGCCACTCACACACCCGCGTCGATCCGGCCGAAATGGCCAACGGCGTGCTGGTGGCGCAGGCTGGCAGCGACAACCGCTACCTGGGCCGGGTGGAACTGCTGGTGCGCAATGGGCGCGTGATCAAAAAAAAGGGAATGCTGATCGACTTGAAGGGATCCATGGCCGAGGCAGCCGATATCAAGGAGATGATCGTCCGCTTCAACCAGAACCCGGCCTTCGCCCGCGTCATTGCCACGGCCCCCTTTGCCATCGAGGGCAATGACGCCCTGGGCTGCCTGATGACCGACGCCATGCGCTGGGCCCATGGCCTGGACATCGCCTTCCAGAACGGCGGTGGCATCCGCCTCAACCGCCTGAGCGAGAAGATCACCCTCAAGGATGTTTATACCCTTGATCCATTCGGCAACCAGGTGGTCGAGATCGCCATGAATGCCGAGGAGATCCGCAGCTTGATCGCGGTTTCGTTCGCCAAGGGCCATGATATTGATCTACAGGTCTCGGGAATCACCTATGTGGTGCGCACCGACAGCGAGTGGCACATCCAGGAGATCCTGTTGCGTGCGCCGGACGGCAGCCCGCTGCCCGAGGACCGGATCTACAAGGTCGGTGTTTCGAGTTACGTTGCCAGTTCCTATAACTTCGCTCACAAGGATCCGGGCCGGGCACTAAATGCCATAACGGCCGATGCCCTGATCCGTTTCCTGGAGGGGGGCCCCGACCTCTCCGTTTATCGCGGTATTCAGCGCGCCTACCAGGACCCCCCGGCCCTGCGCACTCGCTATTGACCATCCCAGGAGAATAAGTCATGGCCCAACTCTACTTTCGTTATTCGACCATGAACGCCGGCAAGTCGACCGAAATTCTCAAGATCGCCCACAACTACGAGGAGCAGAACAAGCACGCCCTGCTTTTCACCCCGGCCATCGACGACCGCTTCGGTCGCGGCAAGATCACATCGCGCATGGGCTTCCAGCGGGACGCGCAGATCATCAACAGCAGTACCGACATGCTGCGGCTGGCAGCCGAGTCCAAGCCAGACTGCGTCCTCGTCGACGAGGGGCAGTTCCTGACCCGCGAGCAGGTGGTCATCCTGACGCGCATCGTCGACCAGCTCAATATCCCGGTCATCGTCTACGGCTTGAAAAACGACTACCGCAACCATTTTTTCAGCGGCAGCGAGGCGCTGCTCCTCTTTGCCGACAAGGTCGAGGAGGTCAAGGCCGTGTGCTGGTACTGCACCAAGAAGGCGACCATGCTGCTCAAGTACAAGGACGGCCAGCCGGTGGGCGAGGGGCCGCAGATCGAGATCGGCGGCAACGACAAGTACGTGTCGGTTTGCCGCAAGTGCTACGCACAGCGGCTGGAGATCAAATAGCTTTTGGAACTACGTTATGCGTAATGCGTTATGCGTGATGAGAAAATGCAATCGCATGAAATATTTTATGGCTCTCATTCTTTCGCATAACGCATAACGAAGATCTGGAAGTTCATTCACGCATCACGTAGAAAACAAAATGAACGACATTATGGATAACTCTCGTTCACATGACATAAAACTTGGCATCTGGGCGATGGTGGCCACGGCGTTCCTGTGGAGCAGCGCCGGGCTGTTCATCAAGATCATCGACTGGAACCCCTTCGCCATCGCCGGGGCGCGCAGCCTGATCTCCTCGCTGGTGGTCCTGGCCTGGCTGCGGCGGCCCAGGTTTCACTGGTCGTTCCCCCAGGTCGGCGCCGCCCTGGCCCAGGCGGCCACCATGCTGCTCTTTGTTTCGGCCAACAAGACCACCAGCGCGGACAACGCCATC
>JAPKZM010000180.1 GCA_026393775.1 Candidatus Aminicenantota bacterium | reverse complement strand
GGCGGCGGCCAGCCCCCCTACCCCGGCCGGCAGGACGACGGCGTCGACGTCGGCCCGGTCGGACTGGTGCAGGATCCCCTCCAGCTCGGCGAAAATGGAGGTGTAGCCGAGGAGGATCCAGCCCGGGATATCGCGGTAGCCGGGATAGGCGGTGTCGGAAACGGCCTGCCAGCCGTTGCTTGCCGCGTCCGCGGCGCAGCGCTCGACGCAATGGTCGAAAGTCCCCTCAACCAGGACAACCTCGGCCCCCTCACCGCGGATGCTCTGCACCCGCGCCGGCACCGAGTCGGTTGGCATGTAGATGACCGCATGCTGGCCGAGCATCTTCGCTGTCCAGGCTACGGCCCGGCCGTGGTTGCCGTCGGTGGCGGCGCAGAAAGTGTAGGAGCCCAGCTTGGCCAATACCTCCCGGTCCTGGAAACTGGCCAGGGAAAATGGCGACTGGAAACGCGACTGCCACTGCTTTTTCAGAAAGCGGTAGATGGCGTAGGAAGCGCCCAGGGCCTTGAAGGCCTTGACGCCGAAGCGTCGCGACTCGTCCTTGACGAAAATGGCGCCCAGGCCGAGACGGAACGCCAGGGAAGGGAGCTCGCGCAGCGGGGTTGCTTCATAGCCCGGCAAGGAGCGGTGGAAGGCGAGCATGCCCGAATTTTTTAAAAAATCGTACTCCGCACCCGGCCATACCGGCCACTCCTTGACCTGTTCGTTAAAGGCGTATTCGCACATCGCTTTGAACTCCGTTTCAGGCCGAAGCGATTCGTTTCCAGAACTTCGCCGCCAGCTCGCGCGAGCGGGCGCAGATTCGCTCCTCGTCGATGGTGATGAATTTTTTATCGCGCAGCAAGACCTCGCCGTCGCAGATGACCGTGTCGACCGCGGCGTCAACCATGCCGAAGAGCAGGTGGCCGAGAAAATTGTCCCGGACCAGGGGGGTCGGCGGCACATAGTCCATGATGGTGATGTCGGCCGGAGCTCCCGCTTCCAGCTTGCCGAGCTTCCTGGCGAATATCGTTGCCGCGATGGCGGCGTTGTTCTCCAGCAGCATGGCCGGCGCTTCGCAGAAGGCGATGCGCGGATCGCGCTGGTCGTGGCGCTGCAGCAGGTAGGCGCAGCGCATCTGGGCGAGCATGTCCGATGACATGCCGTCGCTCCCGAGCCCGACCGTGATCCCCTTGCCCATCATGCGCAGGACATCGGCGCAGCCCACGGCGTTGTTCATGTTGCTCTCTGGGTTGTGGACCACCCGGCTGCCGCTCGCCCGGATGAGGTTCATCTCCCGCTCATCGATATGGACGCAATGGACGAGCAGGGTCTTCTCACCGAGGGCGGCGAACTTTTTCAAGCGCGCCACCACCCGCAGCTTGTGCTTGGCGAGCGAATCCCTCTGATCGGACAGGTCCTCGGCGCAATGGACATGCAGGCCGGCCCCGTATTCCTCGGCCACGGCGACCGAGGCGGCCAGCGTTTCGTCGCTCACGGTGAAGGCCGCGTGCAGGCCGACCATGCCGCTGACCAGCCGGCTGGGTTTCCGGCGCAGCTGCCCGAGGAAGCGGGCGTTCTCGACCACCCCTTCCCAGCCCTTGTGGTAGCGGTCGGACGTGCCCAGGCAGAGGGCGGCGCGGATTCCCGTTCGTTCGACCGCCTGGCGCAGGATATCGAGCACCCCGATCTGCAGCCCCTGCGATTCATGGTGGTCGATGATGGTGGTCACGCCGTTGCGGACGCATTCGAGCAGCGGCACCAGGGCCGAAAAATAGACGTCCTCGGTAGTCAGCTCGTTGTCGAGCTTCCACCAGAGTTTTTCCAGGATCTGGATGAAATTTTTTGCCGGGGCGCCGGGGACGGCCATGCCGCGGGCGAAGGTCGAGTACAGGTGGTGGTGGGCGTTGATGAACCCGGGCAAAATGATCCTGTTCCCGGCGTTGATTAGGCTCAGCCGCGCCTTGCCGCCGCGGCCGCCGGCGAAGCGCGCCCGGATCTCCTTTTCCCTGCCGACCGCCTCGATGACGCCGTCATGAAACAGCACTCCGCCGCCGCTGATGACCTTGGACGGCGTGATGACCGTCCCGTTGCAAACCAGGGTATGCATGATCGCCTCCGTTATCGTTTTCGTCCGTCAATCTTCCTTCAAGGCTGCTTTTTCCTCGGGGGTGCGGACGCGCATGGACAAGGCGCCCGAGAAGCACTTCTGGACGCAGATGCTGCAGCCGATGCATCTGGCCGGGTCGGTCAGCGGGTGCCTTTCATCGTCCATGGTGATCGCCTGGTACGGGCAGCGGCCGCAGTTGCCGCAGCTCAAACACAGCTCCGCCTCGCAGCCGGATATCTTTTTCTCCGCGGCAAGCTCCATGAAACCGGTGATGGGATAAGGCAGGGCGATGCCGATCAGTTCGTCCATCGAGCCGATCCCCCGCTCCTTCATCAGCGAGCTCGTGCCGTTGACCAGATCGCCGAAGACGCCGTAACCGTGCTTCATGACGATGGTGCAGAACTGCACGGTCCGGGCGCCCAGGGCCAGGAAATGGGTCGCCGCCCGGTAGTCCATGGGCCCGCCGTTGCCCGAGACGGTCACGCCCAGGTTGGCCACCGAAGCCAGGGTCAGGTTGCTGATCGGGGTGACGCCGTTGCCGCTCATGCCGACAACGACGCCCTCCTCCCAGCCCCACTTCGCTCCCGGCCGGAAGCAAAGGGTCGGGAAGGTGTTGGCCAAGGTGATGCCGGCATTCTTGGCGGGATATTTGGCCAGCACTTTTTTTATGGCGTTGACGATTGCCGCGATCGAAGTCACCGCCGCGGTGAGCTTGAACAGTTTCGGCACATAGGGGCTGCCGCTGACCAGTATCCAGTCGACGATCTTGGCCGTCAGGGCGGCGTTCTGCGAGACAATATCGCCCTCGCTGCCGTCGCCGCCCTGGGGGCAGGAGAGGCTGTACTCGATGCCCATCACGCCCGTGTTTTCGAGCTTGCGCGTGTTGCTTTGCCAGGCCAAGCGGTCTTTTTCATCGCTGCCGCTGACCGGGCCGCCGGTCGAAGCCATAGTCAGCCGGTCGGGAAACAACTTGACCAGCTGGTCGATCTCCCGGCAGACGCGGTCGAGACTGTGGCCTGAAACGTTGTCGCAGTTGCCGTAGGTCAGGTCGTTGAAAGCGTGCATGTATTCGCCGGGGATATGGATGGGAACGTTGTCGAAGGCGGTCTTCATGATGCCGCCCGACCAGCCCGCCTCGTAGGCTTTTTTCATCTGCTCGAAGCCGTCCGACGGCGGCGCGGCCGAGAGGAGGAAGGGGGTCGAAATTTTCCGTCCGAAAAAGTCGCTGGCCAAAGACACCGGGGCCGCGACGTAGCCGCGCAGCTCCACGAAGCTCTTGACCTTGCTGGCAATGGCGGATGGCTTCGTGTGGCGCAGCCAGGCATCGATCTCCAGCGCGGCGTTCTTGCCGGCGGCGATGGCTTCGACCACGGTGCTGGGGCCGTTGACGCAGTCGCCGGCGTAAAAAACGGCGGGATTGAGCGACTTATTCAAATTGGCCCGGGCGCCGATGGCCACAATGATTGCGGCAATATCCTTTCTCGTTTGCCCCGTTCCCGGCACTTCCTTTATATCGTTTAGATTGAACTTTTTTCCGGGCGGCAGCGCCACTTTCGTGGTTTCCAGCCCGCTGATCCGGCCGTTCCTCTTGACGATGGCCGTGACCTTGGTGCGGCCCGAGACCTCGATGCCATTTTCCAGGAGTTCGTTCATCTCCTTGGCGCTGAGGGGC
>JAPKZM010000257.1 GCA_026393775.1 Candidatus Aminicenantota bacterium | reverse complement strand
GCGACCTGGCCCGCCGCGTGGCTGAGAACTGGCTGGAACAACGCAAGGAACTTGAATATCCGTTATTGAAAGGTAATCAGGAATCAGGCAATCAGGCAATCAGGAAAAAACCTGATTACTTGATCCCTAATCACCCTAGTGACTTTCTCTTGGAAATTGGCGTCGAAGAACTTCCCGCCAAAGATCTTGACACAGCAATAGAGCAGTTAAAGCTATTCTTTGAACAAAATATTCTCAAGGTTTATCACCTGAAATATAAAGATGCAAAAGTATTTGGTACTCCCCGGCGACTTGTCGTTTATGTGAGTGACCTTGATCCGATTGGCGAGACGACATTTGTCGAGAAAAAAGGTCCCCCTGAATCAGCTGCGTTTAAGGATGGGAAGCCTACCCAGGCGCTTCTTGGTTGGTTGCGCAAGAATAATATACCGGTTTTGGATGAGTTTCTGACGCCTGAATATCTTGTTCAAGAGCGCGATGGCGGCAAATATGTTGTCCGGCAGAAAGAGATTGAAGGTTCATTAATTTCCGAATTGTTTCTTCATGTCTTGCCCACCCTTTCGATAGGCAACATCAAATTCGACAAGTCTATGCGTTGGAATCACACTAATGTTTCCTTCTCGCGCCCCATTCGCTGGCTGGTTTGCCTTTTTGGTGAAACAGTAATCCCAATAGAATATGCCGGTCTGACAGCCGGTCGTACCACGCGTGGCCTGCGCCCGTACAACTCGCCGGAGATTGAAATCCCGGCTGCGGAGATGTATTTTGAAATCATCAAAAAGAATGGCATCCTGCTGGACGTAGAGGAGCGCAAAGACCTCATCGAGGCCGGGGTCAGGGAACTGGCCGTCTCTGTCAAGGGCGAGGCTGTCATCCCGCCCGACCTGCTGACCGAGGTTGCCAACCTGGTCGAGAAACCCACGCCATTTATGGGAAATTTCAAAGAAGAGTTCCTGTCCCTGCCAAAAGATGTACTGATTTCGGTGATGAAAAAACATCAAAGATATTTTCCAGTAATACCTTTTGAGCCATTACCTGAGTACATTCTCCTCGGCTTACTTCCATGTTTTATTGCTATCCGGAATGGCGATTCAGAGCATCTCGACGTTGTCAGGCAAGGAAATGAACATGTTCTCGGTGCGCGCTTCGCGGATGCGAATTTCTTCGTGCGTGAAGACCTGAAGCACAAACTGGAAGACTTCCGCCCGCGCCTGGGCACGCTGACGTTCCAGAAGAAACTCGGCTCGATGCTCGATAAAAACGAGCGCATCGAAAAACTGACCGAGGCGCTTGTCCCCATGCTCGGCCTGGAAGCGGACGAAGCCCTCTTTGCCCGTCGCGCTGCTCACTTGCTGAAGGCCGACCTGGTCAGCAAGATGGTGGTCGAGATGACCTCGCTGCAAGGGGTTATGGGACGTGATTATGCCCAGAGGGACGGTGAAGCCCCGGCGGTGGCTGAGGCCATTGGCGAGCAGTACCTGCCTGTCCCGCACACCCGGCCCGGTTTGGCGGTGGCGCTTGCCGACCGGCTGGATTCGCTTGCCGGTCTGTTCGCCGTAGGGCTGGCCCCATCTGGAACGAAGGACCCGTTTGGCCTGCGGCGCGCCGCCATCGGCCTGATCCAGCCGCTCATCGAACACAAGATTAACTTTGATCTGCATGCCGCCTTGAAGTCCGCTGCCGCGCTGGAACCGGTTCCGGTCACGGACGAGGTCCAGGCACAGGTGCTGGAGTTCATCACCGGGCGGCTGCGCGTTGTGC
>JAPKZM010000238.1 GCA_026393775.1 Candidatus Aminicenantota bacterium | reverse complement strand
GCCCGGCGGCGTGGCGGGCAGTGAGACAAAAACTAGATCTACCGAACTGTTGGCGACGTTGTTGGACAGATAGCTGTCGAAACCGGGAACCGCGGCGGTCGGCGGCGTGCGCAACGCCAAGGGCTTTGTCGAACAGGTTTTTTTCAACCGTACGGTCATGGTGTGTATCCCGGCCGGGGATTTTGTCATCGGCTCTCCCAGCGGCCAAGGTGATGAGGACGAGCACCCTGCCCACAAGGTGTTTATCCGTGATTTTTGGCTGGGGAAAACCGAGGTGACTTTTGAGCAATACGACTTTTTCTGCCGCGAAACCGGGCGCTCCCTCCCTGGCGACGAGGGCTGGGGACGTGGCAACCGTCCGGTGATCAACGTTTCCTGGGAGGACGCGGTAAGCTATTGTCAATGGCTGTCGAAAAAGGCGCTCCGAAATTTCCGCCTGCCCAGCGAAGCCGAATGGGAAAAGGCGGCCCGCTCCAAGTATCCCTGGGGAAGCAGCGCGCCGACGACCAAAAGTGTTAACATGAAGGGCGAAGGCGACGGTTTCCCTTTCAGCGCTCCGGTCGGTTCGTTTCCGGCCGGGGAATCTCATTACGGCCTTCTGGACATGGCCGGCAATGTCTGGGAATGGGTCGCCGACTGGTACAGCGTCCAGTATTTTCAGGTGTCTCCCCTTCGTGATCCGCGCGGCCCGATCAGCGGCAGCAGCCGCGTGGTCCGGGGCGGTTCCTGGAAGAACGGGCCCGACCTGATCCGCTCGGCCAACCGCAGCAATGAGCGGCCGGACCGGCGCCTGAATGTGGTCGGCTTTCGCGTGGCCATGGACGACCGCTAGTGCCCGGCGTTTCTTCCTTGAACGCGTTGATCGAAGCACTCAAGGACGGTCTGCCGATCAACAAGGTATTGATCAGCCGCTCCCGCCATGACGCGAAAATCGCCACGGTTGTCCGCATGTGCCGTGAGCTGCGGATCGTCTTCCAGTTTGTTCCGGCTGAGGCCGTTGAGCGCAAGGCCGGGGTCAAGAACCAAGGCGTGTATGCCGAGATCGCGCCGGTAAGTTTTTTCAGCCTCGATACGGTGCTGGCCGATGCGAAAACCGGCCTGGTCGTCATTTTGGATAATATTGAAGACACCGGCAATCTGGGCGCGATGATCCGCAGCGCTGCGGCCGTCGCCAGCGACGCCGTGTTGGTTTCCATCCGCAATTCCGCGCCGGTCAACGAAACCGTCTGGAGAACTTCCGCCGGGGCCATGGGCAAGGTGCGACTGGTCCAGTCGCGCAACCTGGCGATGGATATCGAGAAATTGAAAAAAGCCGGGTTCTGGGTGGTTGCCACCGATCCGCATGCCAAGATGAATTTTTATGATTTTGATTTTAAAAGCAAAACGGCCGTGATTTTCGGCAATGAAAGCAAGGGGGTATCCCCGTTACTGAAGAAAAATGCCGACCAGCTGCTGGCGATTCCCCACGCCCAGGGTGTTGAATCGCTGAATGTTTCGGCTGCCGCGGCCATCATCCTTTATGAAGCCTGGCGGCAAAAAAAAGGATAGCTTCCGCCGAGCAATGTTGCCGGTTTTTTGCTATAATAAACTCATGGGCAGAAAAGGTTTTACCCTGATCGAAATGCTGATCGTGATCAGCTTGATCGGCATCCTGGTGGTGATCCTGATCCCGCAGTACAAGTATTCGGTGCTGCGGGCCAAGGAGGCCGTTTTAAAGGAAAACCTTTTCCAGATCCGTGATGCCATCAACAAGTATTACGCGGATAAAAAGAAATATCCGGCCGGGCTGGGCGACCTGGTGTCGGCCCGGTACCTGCGGGAAATTCCCTACGATCCCATCAGCCGCGCTCCGCAATGGCAAACCATCATGGCTGAACCGCTGGAAGGAGAGGAGTTCGATCCCGATGTTCTCAACGGTATCATTGATGTCAAAAGCCTTTCCCGCGCCAAGGCACTGGACGGCACGATTTATGCGGATTGGTAGCCGGCCAGGGCCGGGGAGGAAAATGGATCCCGAACGCTTCCGCGGCGGGAGGCCGTCCGGCCCTCCCCGGAACGGGGGCTACGCCATGATCGCGCTGATGGTCGCCATATCGGTGTTGACCGTTTTCCTGCTTATGGCTGTGCCGCTGTGGCAGACGGCCATGCAGCGTGAAGCCGAGGAAGAGCTGCTTTTCCGCGGTCGCCAGTATGTGGCCGCCATCGGCCTTTACCTGAAAAACCACAGCAACCAGTATGCGCAGAATTTTGAAATCCTGCACCTGGAAAAATTCCTGCGCAAGCTGTACGAGGATCCAATCGCCGCCGATGGCCGCTGGGATATGGTATTCCAGGATAACTCCGGCGCAAAGGCCAAGCTGCTGGTAATCCCGGCCGATCAGGCCCAGGCGTACCTCGGCCGGGCCGTGCTGGTCGGGGTCTGCTCCACCTCTCCGGAAACGGCGTTTCGCGAATATCGCGGTAAGAAAAAATATAACGAGTGGGCTTTTTACCTTGGCGGCAAGGAGAACGAGGAAATGCCCGAGCTGCAGTACGAAGGCCGGTTATGAAAAACATCCTGCTGGTAGCGGCCGAAAATTCCGCTGAAACCTATGCCTTGCAGGTCCTGCGCGAGTTCTCCGTTAGCTCGGGCGCCTTCCATTTCTGGGGCGTGGGCGGCGAACGGTTGCAGCGCGCCGGTCTGGAAATCGCGGTGCCCAGCCGCAGCCTGTCCGTGGTGGGCATCATCGAGGTGGCGGCCCACTTGCTCAAGATCAGGCGGGCCATGAACCTCCTGTACCGGCAGGCGTTGGAGCGTCACACCGCTGCCGCCCTGCTGATCGATTACCCCGATTTCAACCTGCGCCTGGCTCGCCGTTTATACCGGGTCGGCATCCCGGTCTACTATTATATCAGCCCAACCGTCTGGGCCTGGAGGTACAGCCGGGTCGAGCAGATCCGCCGCTGGGTGACCCGCCTGTTCGTCATTTTTCCCTTCGAAATACCGATCTACCAGAAAGAAAAAATAACCTTCACCTACACCGGCCACCCGCTGCTGGATGCCGTGCGGGTCAGCGAATCGCGCGAGCAATTCCGCCGCCGCCTGGGCGTCGGCGCCGGCGAGGTCCTGCTGGCATTGCTCCCGGGCAGCCGGGAATCGGAGGTCAGATCCTTGCTTCCGGACATGCTGGCCGCGGTGCGCCTGTTGCGGGGGGAATTCAAACTGAATGTGTTTGTGCAGAAAGCCCAGAACATCGCCGCCGCTTCCCTGGCAGCGATCCAGAGCGATCCGCAGATCGGCCTGCTGGACCAGGACCAGGGCTTTGACCTGCTCAATGCAGCGGATGCTGTCATCAGCACCTGCGGCACATCCAATTTGGAGGCGGCCCTGCTCGGCGTTCCCTTCGTGGCCATCTATCGGGTCAATCGCCTGACGTACATGCTGGGGAAGCGTTTCCTCAAGATCCCCCTGTACTCCATCGTCAACATCCTGGCCGGACGACGAGTGGTGGCCGAACTGATTCAAAAGGATTGCCGCGCCCCGCTTATTTTCCAGGAGATAAAAAAAATACTCGGCGACAGCGCCTGGCGGGAAAACATGACCGCCGCCTTCGCCGCGATCAGGGAGAGCCTGCGCCAGCAGCAAAATCCGGCGACGACCATCTACCAGCAGATCAGCGCCGACCTGGCCGAGAAGGAAACCTGAGCCTCCGAATGCCGCGGCTCAACTGAAGCTGAGTTTCTTGATTTTTGCGGACAACGCCGACAAGGAATCCCTGACCTCGTCATTCTGCAATTCAGGGTTTTGCAGGAGCCAATGGGCGTCGCTGCGGGCCGCCTTGAAAAGCGAATAATCTCTTTTGACGTCCCCCAGCTTGAAGTCAAGTTCGCCGGCCTGCTCCAAACCCGCGATCACGCCCCCCCCGCGCAGCCGCATGTCCATTTCTGCGATCCGGAAGCCGTCGTCGTTGGCCGCGATGGCCTGAAGGCGCAATTTTCCGTTTTCGGTCGGCCGGGAAGAACTGAGGAGATAACAATAAGACTGCTCCGTTCCCCTGCCGACGCGGCCGCGTAATTGGTGCAGCTGTGACAGTCCGTAGCGGTCGGCATTCTCAATGACCATGAATGTGGCTTCCGGCACATCGATCCCCACCTCTACCACGGTGGTGGCCAACAGCAAACGGATGCGCCCCTGACGGAACTGGCGCAAAACCCGGTCCTTTTGTCCGGGCTTGGTTTTTCCTGAAATGGCGGCCAGGGGAATGTCGGGCCAGAGGTCCTTGAAAACGGCTGTTTCCTCCTGCAAAGACCGCAGGTCCGGGGCATGCTCCGATTTTTCTATCAGCGGCGTGATGATATACCCCCTGCCGCCCCGGTCCAGCTCCCGACGCAGCTGCCGGTAGAATTCCTGGCGGCCGGCGGCGGCGATGACGCGGGTAATGACCGGCCGGCGGCCGCTCAGGGGCTTTTTCAGGCTGGAAACCGTCAGGTCGTTGTAAAGGGCCAGGCGCATGGTGCGGTGGATGGGAGTGGCCGTGGTTACCAACAGGTCGGCGGAGCGGCTCTTGAAAAACAGGGCGGCCCGCTGGGCCACGCCGAAACGGTGCTGCTCATCGATGACCACCATGGACAGGTTGCGGAAGGCGATATTTTCGCTGATCAGGGCGTGGGTGCCGAAGACCAGGGAAATTTCTCCGCTGCGCAGGCGTTTTTGAATTTCTTTTTTGCTTTCGGCCGGGCAGTCGCCGGTCAGCAGGGCGATGTCGTCAACGGCAAAAAATGACTGGGCGCTCCTGAAGTGCTGGCTGGCTAAAAGTTCGGTCGGAGCCAGGAACGCCCCCTGGTATCCGTTTTCCCTGGCCAGGAGCAGGGCCAGGAAGGCGACGATGGTCTTGCCGCTGCCCACTTCCCCCTGCAGCAGGCGTTGCATGGTCCGCGGCGCGCCCAGGTCGTTGACGATCTCGCTGAAAGCGTTGATCTGCTCCCCACTGAGGGTGAAGGGCAGCCGGCGATCGATGGCCAGGCGGATATCGTTGCTGAAACGGTAGCGATGGGTGCGGCGGCGGTTGCGGAAATAGGCGCGGATGAATTGCAGCTCCAGCTGGAACGCCAGGAATTCGCTGTAAATGAAGCGCGCCTTCATTTGTTCGATGGCGGTCAAGTCCGAGGCCTGGGGCTGATGGAGGGCGCGCAGGGCAACGGCCAGGCCGGGAAAAGCATGCCGGCGCATGACCGCCCGCGGCAATGTTTCCCGCTCGTCCCGCCAGTCGGCGAGTATCCCGGCGATAATCTTGCGTAAATTTCCCCCTTTCAGGGTCGCCAGCGGCCGGTAGCGGGGAACGACCTGTCCGGGCCGGTTTTCAGGAGCCAGTTGCGGATTGACCATTTGCCAGGCGCCGGCGCGTTCCTCGATCCGCCCGTAGGCATAGATCACTTTTTCGCGCTCCAAGGCCGGCAGCAGGTAAGGCTGGTTGAAGAAGACCAGCTGAACCGGCAGGGAGCCGATTTTTCCCTTGGCGATTATCAGGGAAATCCTTTTTTTAAAATTACGGCTCAAGCGGACGCTGTGGACCGCGAAAGGGTACAGCCTCTCCTCGTCGGGTACGGGTTGTTCCGTCACCCGGGAAAAATCCAGGTAGGTTTCCGGGAAAAGCAGCAGCAGGTCGCCGGCACAGGTGATGCCGCGCCGGGACAGGATGCGGCTGTAGCTCGGGCCGATGCCCTTGATCTGCTCAACCGGGGTAGACAGGGAGACGCTCAATAGTAAAAAAATATGGTTTTTTCGGCGCTCTGAACTTTTTTCAGGCCGGGCAGCAGGGTGAACCAGTCGAACAGGGATTTCTTGGTCTTGGCGTTGATCTGGGCCGCGTTGAACGCTTCATCGAGAACATCGGGGGAATACGGACTGCCGTTGATGACCAGTTCCCGGAAAACATAGCGCATGTGGTAATTGCTGCATTCGAATTTCCCCTGGAAACTGACGTCGATGTCGCGCAGGAACTGGGGAACGGCAGCGTATTTTTCCCCGTCCAGCTTGACCTTGAGTGAGCCGCTGACCTCATCCTTGTCACGCAGGCGCAGTTCGATGAAAGAGATTTCCGGAGCATATTTTTTTGTATAGAGCAGGTTCAGGTAGGAGTTCAATTCGCTTTCGCTGAAAGTCGTTTTCTTCAGGAAAAGCGATGGCTGGCGGCGGCTGGCGATGCGCTCAAGGAATTTTTCGATTTTTTTGGCTTTTTCCATGCTGAAATCGGCCGCGCCCATGCCGGCCGCCAGCAAGAAAAACAAGCAGAAAAAGGATTTTACCTTCATTCGCCTGCAATGATAACCGTTCGCCCCTGGATTTGCAAGCGGCCGGCGAAAAAAAGCCGGATGGAGCGCGGGAACAGGCGGTGTTCCTGGTGCAGTATCCTCCGGCTGAGCGTTTCCTCGTTGTCGTTGGCGCGGACCCGAACCGCCTGCTGGGCGATGATCGGGCCGCTGTCCAGCCCGGCATCGACGAAATGAACCGTGCAGCCGCTGATTTTCAGGCCGTGGCGCAGGGCCTGGCGCT
>JAPKZM010000140.1 GCA_026393775.1 Candidatus Aminicenantota bacterium | reverse complement strand
CCAAATTGTTCGCCGCCTCGCGCTATGAAAAGGGGGACGCCGATTTCTTTAACATTTCCTTGGATGAAGGACAATACGCATCGTTCGTGCAAAACCTGGTGCAGGCGGAAACGGTGGAAGTTCGAGACTTTGAAAAAAATGTATTTTTTGACGCCTGCCTGCCGGTGGAGGAAATCGCCCGCCGGGGAGTGCAGTCGCTGGCTTTCGGCCCGTTGAAGCCCGTCGGCCTGATCGATCCGCGTAACCAGCGGCGGCCTTATGCCGTGGTGCAGTTGCGCCAGGACGATTTAAAAAAGAATTTTTACCAGCTGGTTGGATTCCAGACACGTTTGAAGCATGGCGATCAAAAAAGAATTTTCCGCATGCTGCCTGGGCTGGAGGACGCCGAGTTCGAACGTTTCGGGCGCATGCACCGCAATACCTATATCAACGCTCCCCTGATCATCAACCAGTTTTCCCAGTATAAAAAGAATGACCGGATCTACTTTGCTGGTCAGCTTTCCGGAGTAGAGGGCTATGTGGAATCGGTCGCCTCCGGGTTGTGGTGCGGCTTGTCTGCCGGCCGGGCGGCGTCGGGACGACCCCTGCCTGCCTTGCCCGAGACGACGGCTTTGGGATCGTTGCTGGGGTATATCTCCCATGCTGACTGGAATGACTTCCGGCCCACCAAATTCACTTTCGGACTGCTCGCGGACAGTGGAGTGGAATGCCGGGATAAAAAAAGGAAGAAGGAAATGAAAGCCGAGAGAGCCGGCGAGGCATTGGAACAATGGGTAAGGAAATCGGCAATCTAGACAGTTACCTGGGTTATTTGCGGGAGATCAAAAAGTATTCCGCGCATACCGTCAAGGCCTACGGGATCGATATCCGCCAGTTCTGTCACTATTTTGACGAAAACAAGCTTTCGGTCAATAAAAACACGATCCGCGATTTCCTGGCATCCGTCTATGCGCAAAGGAAAAGCAAGGCTACGGTGGCCCGCAAAATTTATGCCGTTAAATCTTTTTACGGTTTCCTGGTCAGGACCGGGGTTCTGAAGAACAACCCGCTGGAGGGTACGGGCACCCCCAAGCTCGACCGCAAAATACCTCAGATCCTGACTGAAAGCGAAATGTTGGAGTTTCTTGACGCGTTGCCCGAAAAAAATTTTTTGCAATTGCGCAACAAGGCGCTTTTTGAATTTTTATACGCCACTGGCCTGCGCATTTCGGAATTGACCGAATTGAAAACCGGTGATGTTCATTTCGGTGAAAGGCTGGTGCGGGTCATGGGCAAAGGGAAAAAAGAAAGGCTTGTTCCATTTCATGAACAGGCGGCCGGGATTTTAATGCGCTATTTGCAGTGTCTGCGCAGCGAGATGAGCTATCAGGGAGATCGGGTTTTCGTCAATTCCCGGGGCGGGGCGCTCAGCCAGCGTTCGGTGGAGCGTATCCTGCCGCAGGTCTATCGGCTCTTGAGTGGCTCCAGCCGGCCGATCTATCCTCACCTGCTCCGCCATTCGTTCGCCACCCACCTGCTGCAGCGGGGGGCGAACCTGCGGGTCATCCAGGAATTGCTGGGGCATGCCAATCTAGCCACCACCGAAAAATATACGACCCTGAATTTCGGCGACCTGCTTAAAACCTATAAAAAATTTCATCCCCGGGATAATCCATGAAGCGCAAATGGGTCTTTTTTTTGTTGAAATTGGTTTTTGGCTTCGGCCTGCTGTTCTACCTGGTGTTTTATAGCGCCCGGCCGCGGGAAATTATCGCGGTTTTCAGCCAGGTGTTCTGGCCCATGGTTCTGCTGGCTTTTTCCCTGCACAGTCTCGGCCTGTTTTTTTCGGCCAAACGCTGGAAACTCATTCTGGATGAAAAAGGGGGCGGTTTTTCGTTCTGGCAATTGATCCAGTCGCTGCTGGTGGGAACTTTTTTCAATCATTTTCTGCCTACCCGGTTCGGCGGGGATGTCGTCAGGATCAGGGATACGCGCCATATCGAGCAGGGGCTGACGGCGTCCTTGGCGGTGGTGGTCTATGAGCGGATGAGCGGCATCGTGGCCCTACTGCTTATGGCCATGCTCTCCTCTCTCTTGAAAATCGGTTTCATCAAGGAGCTCCCGCTGCTCACCATTTCCCTGCTTGTCAGCATGGCGGGAATTTTATTGTTGCTGCTAGCCTGGAAAAAATTGCCGCGCGGATTCCTGGCCGGCATCCGCTGCCGGCGCCCATGGCTGCAAAAAGTCCTGCTGAAATTGGATATGTTCCACGGCATCATCCTTGATTTCCTGCAACATCGGCGCCTTTCGCGAAAGGTTTTTGGCTGGGCGCTCTTGTTACAGCTCAACGTGGTTGTTCACTATTTTTTCATCGGCCAAGCGCTGAAAATGGGCCGCATCCCTTTCCTCGACTACTTTTTCTCCATTCCGATACTGCTGTTCATCCTTTCCTTCCCGATATCGATCAACGGCATCGGCGTGCGCGATTTTTTCTTGATCAAGCTTTTCGTATATTACGGATATCCCGCTTCCTACGCCATCGCTTTCTCCATGCTCGATGTCGCCTTTAACCTGCTGCTGGGAATCATCGGCGGCCTGATCTATGTTTTTCGAAAAAAATGAAAATTAAAATCATCACCATTGCGGTTGCCTGGGCATTGATCTTTTCCAGCAGCCAGGAAAAATTACGCGATATCAACCTCGAAATCCAGAAACTGACCGACCAGCTTGCGGCCAGCCGGCAGGAAAAGGCATCCATTTTGAATGATATTTATACCCTGGAACTTGAGATCGACGTGGCCGCCATCGAAGTAAACAAACTCAACCTGCTGCTCGCCGACACGCAGGAGAAGATAGACCTCAAGCATAAGGAAGAAGCCGTATTAAAGGAAAAGATCGCGCGTTCCCAGGAAAATGTCAGGCGCATCCTGCGGGTCCTGTACAAGATGGGCGAACTGGGCTACGTGAAACTCTTCATCAACATCGGAAACCTGGATCAACTGTTCAGGAATTACCGTCTGATCGTGGCCTTGATGGATGACCGGGTGGTTGAGATCAAGGCCATACGCCAGGGCATCGCCAGGCTGCAGAAAATCAAGCACGAGTTGAAAACTGAATTTGACCGCTTGTCCGGCCTGAAAGGCGAAAAAGCGGCCAAGCTGGTCCACTTGAATGAATTGAAGCAGAATAAACTGGCCGTGATCTCCAAGATTAACCGCCAAAGAGACCTGAATGCCCGCCTACTGGAAGAATTGAAAGAGGAAGAATTAAAACTGACCGATTTTTTAAATCAGAAAAGCGGATCCCCGGCGGCTGACAAAGTCAATTTCAGCTCCCTGCGCGGCAAGCTGGCCTGGCCGCTCCAGGGAGACATCATTTCCGCTTTCGGCAAAAAAAAGAGCTCCCGTTTCAACACCTATACCTTTAACAACGGCATCGAGATCAAACCGCTGCATGCCGAGGAAATCAAGGCGGTCCATGGCGGGGAGATTATTTTTTGCGATTATTTCAAAGGTTACGGGAATTTGCTGATCATCCAGCACCCGGGAAATTTCCATTCCCTCTACGGCCATTGTGAAAAGTTTTTTAAAAAGTCGGGCGAGCAGGTCGAGCCCGGCGAAACGATCGCCCTGGCCGGCAATTCCGGCTCACTGTACGGGAAATCCCTCTACTTTGAAATCAGGCAGAACTTGAAGCCCCAGGACCCATTGTCGTGGCTAGAAAAAAAATGATAGAATCGCTTTTTACGCAAATAAGATGAAAAGCAAGAAAAAGAGCTTCAGCCATTCCCAGCCCAGGGCCGCTGCGGTCTCTTTCATAGTTTTTATCGTCATTGCCCTGGCTGCGGTCGTGCTGCTCGAATTTCTCGATTACCGGGCCGGCAAATACTCGCTGATTTTCAGCAAAGTCATTCCCTTGCGACGGGCGCTGGCGACCAGCGATAAGTTCGAACGCGAATGGACTGAAACCCTGGTCCGGGACAAGGCCGAATTTGACTTTTTCAAAGACCGGGAGGGGATCGTCCATTTCAAGATCAACGTGGCGGATGTGAACTTCTTGCCCTTGACGAAGAGCTTGCACCTGCTGGTGGAAAAATACCACGGGTTGTCCCGCTTGAGCGAAGTCCAGGGCATGAAGGAGCAGACCATTTATTTGTACCAGGTCCGCTTTGAACGGCAGCTCACCCATTTTATTTTGCTAACCCGATTTTTTTCAGAGCCAGCCGATGTCCCGACCAAGATCGAACCGCCCGTTCCCACGACAAAGTCAAATGTGATAAAAAAAAATCCGCGCCTGGCCTTGATCATCGATGATGTCGGCTATACGGATTCGCTGGCCGAGCAACTGCGCGACCTGGGCATTCCCCTGACCGCGGCCGTCATCCCGTCCGCACCCTATGCCCTCGGCGAAGCCGATAAAATCCATGCCTATGGACTGGAAGAGATCATCCATTTGCCGATGCAGCCCAAGGACCC
>JAPKZM010000104.1 GCA_026393775.1 Candidatus Aminicenantota bacterium | reverse complement strand
CCATTTACAAAAAAAATATAGGCCAAGATTTCCCCCAGGACCCGAAAGAGCAATTGTGGGGTTCGGTGGACGCCGTTTTCGGTTCCTGGATGGCGGAGAAAGCAGTCACCTACCGCCGGGTTGAAAAAATCAAGGGCGTCGGCGGTACGGCCGTCAACGTCCAGCAGATGGTGTTCGGCAACATGGGGAGCAAGAGCGGCACCGGCGTATGCTTCACCCGCGATCCCAACAGCGGCGAAAACGTGTTTTACGGCGACTACCTGGTCAACGCCCAGGGCGAAGACGTCGTGGCCGGCATCCGCACCCCGATCAAGTTGTCGGAGTTCGAAAAGGCCGATTCCAAATCCTACCGGCAATTGGTCGACGTGCGCCGCATCCTGGAGTCCCATTTCAAGGATATGCAGGACCTGGAGTTCACCGTGGAAGAGGGGCGCCTTTACATGCTGCAGTGCCGCACCGGCAAAAGATCCCCGGCGGCCGCCTTCCGCATCGCCGTGGACATGGTGAACGATAAATTGATCAGCAAGCCAGAAGCGTTGCTGCGCATCAAGGACAAGGACATCGAGGGTATTTTTTACCCGATTATCGACCCGGCGCAGAAGGATGAAATGAAAAAGAATTTCCTGGTCTCCGGCATCGATGCCGTCCCGGGGGCCGCGACCGGCAAGGTGGTCTTCAACGCCAAGGACGCCGAAAGTGCTGCCGCCAACGGCGAAAAAGTCATCCTGGTCAGAAAGGAAACCAGCCCCGAAGACGTCGGCGGCATGCATGCCGCACAGGGCATCCTGACCGCGACCGGGGGCAAGACCTCGCACGCGGCCGTAGTAGCCCGCGGCTGGGGCAAGTGCTGCATCGTCGGCTGCGAAAAGCTGAACATCAATTATGAAAAGAACGAATTATCGGTCAACGACATCGTGGTCAAAAAGGGTGAAGAGATCACTCTCAATGGTTCCACTGGCTATGTCTACCGCGGCGCCTTGCGCTTGATCAAGCCCGAGCCCCCCGCCTCGTTCAAGACCCTCATGGGTTGGGTGGACGAGATCCGTGCCATCACGGTGCGCACCAACGCCGACACCCCCTACGACGCCCGCAAGGCCGTTGAGCTCGGGGCCGAAGGCATCGGGCTCTGCCGCACCGAGCATATGTTCTTCGATACCGAGGAGCGCCGTCTGGCCATCCAGGAAATGATCGTCGCCGACACCCTGGACGGCCGCGTCGGGGCGCTGAACAAGCTCCTGCCGTTCCAGAAAGAGGACTTCAAGGGGATTTTCCAGGCCATGGACGGCTTGCCGGTGACCATCCGCCTGATCGACCCGCCCCTGCACGAATTCGTCCCCCACAGCGAGGAAAAGCAGAAAAAACTGGCCCAGGATATCGGCGTCCCCTACGAAAAGATCCGCTACCGCGTCGAGCAGCTGCATGAAGCCAATCCCATGCTCGGGCACCGCGGCTGCCGGCTGACCATCACCTACCCGGAGATCCTGGACATGCAGGTCAGGGCCATCATCGAGGCCGCCTGCGAGTGCGCCGCCGCCGGCATCAAAGTTCATCCCGAGATCATGATCCCCCTGACCATCGACAAGAAGGAGCTGCAGATACTCGAAACCCGCACCCGCCAGGTCGCGGACGGGATCATCAAGGACAAAGCGGCGAACCTGAAATACCTGGTCGGGACCATGATCGAAGTGCCCCGGGCCGCCCTGCTGGCCGACCAGATCGCCGAGGTGGCCGAATTCTTCTCGTTCGGCACCAACGATCTGACCCAGATGACCATGGGCATCTCCCGCGACGACGCCGGGAAATTTCTGCCGGAGTATGTCGACGAGAAGAAAGCCGGCATCTTCAGCGACGACCCCTTCCAGTCGCTCGACCAGGAAGGCGTGGGCATGCTGGTGCGCATGGGCATCGAAAGAGGCCGCCGGACCAAGCCCGATCTCAAGATCGGCATCTGCGGCGAGCATGGCGGCGACCCGAAATCGGTGGAATTCTGCTGCCGGGCCGGCATGAACTACGTCTCCTGCTCGCCCTTCCGCGTGCCCATCGCCCGCTTGGCCGCGGCCCAAGCCGAGATCAAGAGAACGACGCAACCTGGCCAGCTCGCCGCCCCCGGGGTGAAAAAGGCAACGGTCAAGAAAAAAGTAGTCCGCGTCAAAACGGCCAAGGCCGTGAAACGGGTCGTCAAGGCAAAAAGAAAGATCGTTCGCGGCAAGAAATAAGAAATGATTGTAGGGGCACGGCGCCACCAAGGGTGGCAGACCGATCTTCTCGGCATGAAAACGCCGAGGATCGGTGCTGCGCCGTGCCCCCACGCCATTTTTGCCAAATCATTCCTTGACATTTTTTCCTCTGTTTCATACAATTAATCTTCGAAAAAAAGGAAAAAAGGCGAACCATGAAAACACTGGAAATCAGCAACTTAAAAAAAACATTTCGCTCGAACTTCCTGATAAAAAAGTACCCCGTGCTCAAGGGGATCGACCTCAGCGTGGAGCAGGGCGAAATCTACGGTTTTCTCGGGCCCAATGGGGCCGGCAAGACCACCACCATCAAGTGCATCCTGGGACTGCTCTTCCCCGACGCCGGGGAGATCCTGATCAACAGCCTGCCCGGGAATTCAATCGCCGCCCGCAGCCAGATCGGCTTTTTGCCTGAAAATCCCTATTTTTACGACTACCTCAACGCCAATGAATTGCTGTATTTCACGGCTTCGCTGTTCGGCATCCCGAAAGCCGTCGCCAAGGAAAGGATCAGCATGCTCATCCAGCAGGTGGGGCTGGCCGGCCGCGAGGGCTTGAAGCTGCGCAAATACTCCAAGGGCATGCTGCAAAGGCTGGGCCTGGCCCAAGCCCTGATCCAGGATCCCGTCTGCCTGATCCTGGACGAGCCGTTCTCCGGCCTCGATCCCATCGGCCGCAAGGAATTCCGCGACCTGATCCTCGGCTTCAAGGCTCAGGGGAAAACCATCTTCTTTTCCAGCCATATCCTGCAGGACATGGAGATGATGGTGGACAAGGTCGGCATCATCATCAACGGCAGGATCAGCCGCCAGGGACTGCTCTCGGAAATGGTTTCCAGCAGCACCCGCTGCCACGAGATCATCTGCGCCCGCATCAGCGAAAAACAGCTGGCCCAGATCCCTGTCCATTTCGTCAGCCGCGACAACCAGTTCATCATCACCCTGGACAACGAGGCCGACATCAACCAGGTGGTCGAATCCATCATCCATAACAACGGCCAGGTTATCGCCGTCAATCCGGTCAAGAAGACTCTGGAAGACATTTTTTTGAACGAGCTGAGGGAAGTCCAATGAAAATGAATATCAAGGGCTTGGTTTTCAACACCTTCAAGGAGTCGGCGCGCAACAAGATGTTCTACCTGCTGGTATTTTTCGGCATCGCTTTCGCCCTCAGCTCCAAGCTGATCAGTTTTCTGACCCTGGGCGACGCGATGAAAGTGCTGAAGGACACGGGCTTGGCGGCCATCAATTTCTTCTGCGTGCTCATCGCCATCTTCACCGGCATCAACCTGGTGTACAAGGAAATCGAAAAAAAGACCATCTTCAACATCCTGAGCAAGCCGGTGACGCGCGACCAGTTCATCATCGGCAAATTCTTAGGACTGGCCCTGACCATGCTCGCCGCCCTGCTCGCCATGTCGGTTATTTTTTTCCTGCTGATCCTGCTGCTCGGCGGCGGTTTCGACTTTAAAATTCTCCTGTACTTCTTCATGCTTTATCTCGAGCTGCTGGTCATCGTGGCCATATCCCTGTTGTTCTCCTCGTTCAGCACCCCGATCCTCTCCTTTATCTTCACCGTTTCGCTCTATCTGATCGGCCACGTAATGTGGACGTTCAACGAATTTAAGTCGCTCCTGCACTCCGGACTCTGGCTGAAATTCACCCAGGCGATTTACTATATCCTGCCCAACCTCGACAAGTTCAACATCAAGAACGAGGTGGTCCTGAACCTGCCCCTGCACCCCTGGACCATCATTTTCACGATCCTCTACGCCCTGGTGTACATCCTGGCCGTGCTCGCCCTGACCATCCTGATCTTCCGTAAGCGGGAATTTCAATGATCAAAAGCAGGCTGCTGGCAGTAGGTCTCGTGGGCTCCCTGCTGCTGGCGGCGGTTTTGCAAAACCGCTACGACTCGACGATCCACTATCTGGGCGAGCGCAGCACCTTCGTGTCCCTGCCCTCGGGCAAAGCGCTGCGCGTCCTCTCTTTCGGCTACCAGAACCTGACCGCCGACCTGTTGTTCATCTGGTCCATCCAGTTTTACTCCACCTATTACCTGACCAATCGTTTCGATTATTTGGAAAGGGTTTATAACACCATCACCGATATTACCCCGCAATACAAAGAACCTTATGTCATCGGCGCCATGATCATGGCCATCGAAGCCTCGGATATCCCCATGGCATTGCGCTTATTGGATAAAGGTTCGCAGAACAATAAAAACGAATGGATTTTCGACAATGAAGCCGGTTATTATTGCTATAAATCCTTGAAAGACATGAATAAGGCGAAATATTATTACCAGAGAGCATCCAGCAAGCCCAACGCTCCGGATTTTCTCAAGCGCATGATCGCCCATATGATCTATCTGCAGGATGATCCGCATAT
>JAPKZM010000023.1 GCA_026393775.1 Candidatus Aminicenantota bacterium | reverse complement strand
ACCGATTCGCGGATTATAGATCGAAGGCCGGGGCGGCGGCGTCTCCAAGTGGGCTTTTTGAATCTGGAACTCGGAATTGGTTTCCGAATCAAAAGGCACCCGGCTGGTGACCAGTTCGTAAAAGGTGACTCCCAGGGAATACAGGTCGGCCCGGAAATCGATATTCTTGCCCATGATCTGTTCGGGGGGGGTGTACCAAGGCGTGCCCATCATCATCCCGGTCTTGGTCAACCCCTGGGAGCCGAAAATCTTGGCGATGCCGAAATCGGAAATCTTTACCTTATTGTCCTTGGCCAGCAAAATATTGGCCGGCTTGATGTCGCGGTGAATCACGTTATGGGCGTGGGCATAGGCGAGGCCCTCGGCGATCTGGATGACGATCGATATGGCTTCGCCGGGGTTGAGCATTTTTTTGGCCAGCAGCACCTCTTTCAAACTTTTTCCGTCCACGTATTCCATGGCGATGAGGTACTCATCGTCGATTTTATTGAAGCTGAAAATCGTGACGATGTTCGGATGATTCATCCGCGCCTGGGTCATGGCCTCGATCTTGAAACGGTCCATCAGCTGCTGGTTGTCGGCCAGCTGCGGATGGATAGCCTTCAAGGCCACTTCGCGGTTGAGCATGGTGTCGACGGCATAATAGATGGTGCCCATCCCGCCCCGGCCGATCTCCGCCTGGATAAGAAAATGCCCGAGTTTTTCGTTGAGCTTGATCATTCGTTGCGAGTTAGGGAAAATAATTTGTTGCTGTCATTGAAGAACAGCTTCTGGCCATTGCCCATATCCAGCAATATTTTGACCACGTGGATCCGGAAATTATTGAATTGATATTCACGGCGTATTTCTTTTTTGCCCCGGCGAATTTCGACGTATTGATCGGGATGGTACACGAGCAACGAATGATCGGCGAAGTATTCGATGAACAACGGCGGCTGCAGGTGCGGTAGCTGATACTCGTCCATTTTCTCGAAATTATTCAGGTTGAAGACCGAGACTCGGCCATTCTGCTCCTGGTAGTAGAGCATGGTCATCTGAACGTCGATTTTTTTGAAAAACAGCTGCGTGCCTTCCGAAAAAACAAGGCCCGGGATCGGAAACTGCTGGCTATCGGAGGTTTTCCAGTTTTTAATGCCGTAATACTGCTTCAAATCGTGAAAAATAAAAATGCGCTCATTGATGAAATCGGGGATGATCCTGGTCTTCAGGTTGGCGATCTTGAAGATCTTGCCATGCTTGGATTCCATCTCTTTCAAATCAAATTGCTTGTCAGCCTGGATAATCAACAGCGGCTTGGGAGCATCCGGCTGGAGCAGGCGGAAATCGATCGCCAGCGTCGCGGATCGCCTAAGCAGGTATATCTCGCCGTTTTCGGCGGGAACGACTTGGTCTTCGCTGTTCAACTGGATATCCCGTGTCGACAGGTCCTGCGGATCAAAAACGACCAGCGCGCCGTTTTTCACGAAATGCAGCTTTTGTAGAACCAGGAATTGGCAATCGGCAGCGGCCAAATCCAAAGCGCGCAGCTGACTGGAATCGATCTCGCTGATCGGCTGCGATTTTTTGCTTTTTTGCCCTGCGTCCAAAAAAGCCGAGCCGGCATTGTCGACGATTCTTGTCCGCTCCTGGGCGAAATTCTTGAATACGTACCACAACGTCGACAGGACCGCCAACAAGACCAGCAGGGAGATGGCGGCGAACAATTTTTTGCGCGACCTGGCCAGCTTGATCGGCTTCGTCTTTTCCAGCATCTCCAAGGAGCCCAAGCGGACGATCTGCAGGGTGATGTTGTCGGCGCCGCCGCTGGCATTGGCCATCTTGACCAGGAGATTGGCCGCATCTTCGGGATAGTAATCCATGACCGTTTTCATCAGGTCTTCGTCGGTGACCATGTTGCTCAGGCCGTCGGAGCACAGGACCAGCGCGTCGCCGTCTTCCAGGCCCATGGAGTTCACCATTTCCGGCGTGAGACTCTCCCGGGCTCCCAGGGACATGTACAGGACGTTTTTCTGGGGATGTTCCCGGGCTTCCTCGGGAGAGATCCTTCCCTCTTCCACGAGTTTTTCCACGAAGGAATGGTCGGTGGTGATTTTCTTTATCTTGGCCTTGCGGATCAGGTAGACGCGCGAATCGCCGACATGGGCGATGAACGCCTTCATATCGGCGATAATCATGGCCGAAAAGGTCGTCCCCATGCCTCTTTTTTCAATGTCGACCGTCGCTTTTTCAAATACCACCGAATTGGCCTTGCGGATGGCCGCCTCCATGCTTTCCATGATGGCGGTATTTTTTTTCCTCAGGCTCTTGTAGGCGTCGGAAAAGGTCTCCGCTGCCAGCCTGGAAGCCACGTCCCCGGCCTGGTGCCCGCCCATGCCGTCGGCCACGATGAATAAAAATTCGTTGGCGGAGATTTTTTCACTGAGGAAATAATCTTCGTTGGCGTTGCGGACTTTACCCACATCGGTTTTGGCAAAAAAATGGATGTCCATCTTATCGGCCGTCCTTTTTTAGTGATTGGGAGCGGATCCCCGGCTGCATCTCTCTCATCGTATCTTTCCGTCTCGTCATCCAGCCACCGCCTTGCGGACAAGTGTCATCGCATGCCTCCGTCGCTCTCTTAACATAATGATTTTTTTTTGTCAAATAAAGGCGGCTGGGCTTTTTGGCGCCGGAGCGCATCAGCCCGCGGACGCCTGAGCGGGAACGGGCGGCACCGCTTTGCCCAAGGCTTGGGCGACCAATTCGATGTAGCGTTCAGCGGTAAAATTCGCCCGGCAATAGGCCAGAGCCCGGCCGGCAATCACCTCTCCCTGGGAGCCGGCGGCCAGCCGGATGGCGGCGGCAAAAGCCTCCGCTTTCGGCGCGGCCAGGAAAGCGATCTCCTTGGTTATGGATTGGGTATGGGTGGGGAGATCCGTGGCCACGACCGGAATGCCGCTGGCCAGGTACGAGTAGATTTTCAGCGGGATATTGGTGCCCAGGATGCGGGGAGAGACCAGGACGGAGGCCGCCTGCAGGTAGTACGGGATATCGCGGGAACGTTTCCGCCCCAATGCCATGACCCGCGTCTCCAGCTTCAGTTCCTGAATCTGGCGGCGCAGCCTGGACACCTGGTCCTCCGTACCGCCGATCAGCACCAGGCGGAAGTCATCGTCCAGCCAGTGCAGGCTTTCCAACAGCAGGGGAATGCCCTGGTACGCTTCCAGCGTCCCGGTGTACATGATCACTTTTTTTTTGCCGGGATTGATCTCGTTCTTGATGAGAAGCAATTTCTCTTCACTCGTCACCCCGGGACGATCATCCATGAAGTTTTCGATCAGCGTCACTTTGGCGGCGGAAGTGATGCCGGCCGCGTAATCGAACAAGGCCCGGCAGATGACGATCACTGCCGTGGCGTTTTTCAGGGAGAGCGTTTCGCTGAACTTGAAGAGGCGGACGATGACCTTCGAGCGGGTGAAGTTGAAGTTTCCCATCTGCTGGACCAGCGACGAATGCATGTCGTACAGATGGGGGATCTTGGTCATCTTCTGGCAAAAGACCCCGATGAGGCTCGCTTCTTCATGGGTATGGATCAGGTCATAATCCTCGCGCCAGAGCCGTTGCAGCACCTTCAGGAAAAGGAAAAAATCGAGCCCGATCTTGGCCAGCGACGGCCCGGTGCGCACCGACTTGGTCCAGGGGAACTTCGCGCAGCGATAGATCTTCAGCCCCGGGATATGCTTGTCTACACCGAAGGGATAGGTGACCAAATCAATGGTATGTCCCAGGACCGACAGCGCCTTGATACGGAAATATTCAGAAAACGGCGTCCCGCGCGGTTCAAAGAAGGGTTCGGGGGCGATCATCAATATTTTCATCGGCAAATCCTATGAGTTCGCGAATGGCATATTCGTTCTTGTTAAGCCCCTCGTGATAGATGCGGGAGAGCATTTCGGCAAGCAGCCCCAGCGAAATGGCCTGGAAACCCAGAAAAATCATCAACAGCGTAAAGAACAGCAGCGGCCGGCCGGCGATGCCGTGGCTGAGGACAAATTTGTCATAAGTCAGGTACGTCCCGCAGCCCAATCCGGTCAGGATCATCACCAGTCCAACGCCGCCGAAGACCTGCAGCGGCCGGTGCGAATAGGCCAATAGGAATTTGAGCGAGATCAGGTCGATCACCACCCGGAACGTCCGGCCCAAACCGTACTTCGATTCGCCGAATTTTCGGGCGCGGTGGTTGACCGCGATCTCGGTGGAGCGGATGCCCATGCGCGAGGCGATGGCCGGGATGTAGCGGTGCATTTCCCCGTACAATTTCAAATTCTTAACTACATCGCTCCTGAATCCGCGCAGGGTGCAGCCGTAATCGTGCAGCCGGGTGCCGGTGATCCAGGAGATGAGCTTATTGCCGAAAAAAGAAGGCACTTTCCGGGTCAGCCACTTGTCGTGGCGGTCCTTGCGCCAGCCGTTAACGATATCGAAGCCTTCGGCCACCTTGTCCACCAGCTGAGGGATGTGGGCCGGATTGTTCTGCAGATCGGCATCCAGGGTGATGACCACCTCGCCATGGCAGAACTCGAAACCGGCCGAAATGGCGGCGCTTTGACCGAAATTCTTGCGGAACTGGATGATCTTGACCCTGGGATCCTGGGCGCGGATTTTCTTCAACTCGGCCAGCGAGCCGTCAGAGCTGCCGTCGTCGATGAAGATAATCTCATAATCCTCGGGCCGGCTTTTTATTGCCGCTGCGATCTCTTCATGAAGGATGCCAACGTTTTCAGCCTCGTTGAAAACCGGGATCACCACGGAAACCAATTTCTTTTTCATTGACTATTTTTAACACAGTTGGGAAACGATTACAAGCACCTTGACATGCAGGCCTTTATCAGTTAGTTATAAGGCAAACGAACATGAGCAAAACCTTCGAGCAGGGAAGAGAGGAGGTCGCCAAGCTTTGCAAATACTTTGCCGATAACCGTCACGATTTTTTTACCCTTGGCGTCAAGGAAGCCCATGTCCGCCAGAGTTTGATCGATCCCTTTTTCGAAGCCCTGGGCTGGGACATGCGCAACGCAGCCATGACCGCGTTGCAATACCGCGAAGTCATTCCCGAAGACAGTCTGGAGATCGAAGGGCAGCAGAAAGCTCCGGATTACACTTTCCGTGTCGGCACCCTGGCCAAGTTTTACACCGAAGCCAAGAAATGCGGCGTCAACATCAACGCCGACCCCGGCCCGGCTTACCAATTGCGCCGCTATGGCTGGAGCGCCAAAGTACCGCTCTCCATCCTGACCGACTTCGAGGAACTGGGAGTTTACGATTGCTCTCTCAGGCCGCGGCCCACGGATAAAGCCAGCTTCGGCCGCATCCAGTATTACCGATCCGAAGAATATCCCGACCGCTGGCGCGAGCTTTGGGATATATTTTCGCGCGAAGCGGTGTGGGCGGGAGCTTACGATCGTTATGCCGCCTCCAAGCGCAAGCGCGGCACCTCCGAGGTGGACAGCGAATTCCTGAAGGAGATCGAAGGCTGGCGTGATTCCCTGGCCCGTAACATCGCCATGCGCAATCTGTATTTGGGCTATGACGACCTGAACACCGCCGTGCAGCGCACCATCGACCGCATTATTTTCCTGCGCATGGCCGAAGACCGCGGCAGCGAATCTTACGGCCAGTTGCTCAAGCTCTGCGAGCGGCCCGATATCTACGCCCGCTTCGTGGGCGATCTGTGCCGCAAAGCCGATGAAAAATACAATTCTGGGATCTTCCATTTCAAGAAAGAGGAGGGGGTTACGGAATCACCCGATTCACTCACGCCCAAACTCCAGATCGACGATAAAATTTTCAAACCCATCCTGCAGAGCCTCTATTTCGAAAACGGTTCGCCCTACCATTTCGGCGTCTTGCCGGTGGAGATCCTGGGCACGGTCTATGAGCGTTTCCTGGGCAAGGTCATCCGCCTCACCGCCGACCATCGAGCTAAAGTGGAAGAGAAGCCCGAAGTGCGCAAAGCCGGCGGGGTTTACTATACTCCGGCCTACATTGTCGATTACATCGTAAAAAACACCGTTGGCAAGATGATCGAAGGCAAGAGCCCGGCGCAGCTTGCCGGCGGCAAGAGCGGCCAGCCTTTGCGCGTCCTGGACATGGCTTGCGGCTCGGGTTCATTCCTCCTGGGTGCTTATCAATGCCTGCTTGACCATTGCCAGAAATGGTACCTGGAAAACCGTCCGGAAAAGCACAAGGATGCCGTTTATTTTGACAACCGCCGCAAATTTTGGCGGCTGACCATCACCGAAAAAAAGCGCATCCTGATCAGCCATATTTTCGGCGTGGACATCGATCTCCAGGCGGTCGAGGTTTCAAAACTGTCTTTATTGCTGAAGGTCCTGGAAGGCGAAACCGACGAGACCGTGGGCCAGTCCCGGCAGCTCTTCCACGAAAGGGCTTTGCCCAATCTTTCCAATAACATCAAGTGCGGCAACTCGCTCATCGGCCCCGACTATTTCTCCGGCCGCCTGATCCCTGATCCGGATGAAATGAAGCGCGTCAACCCCTTCGACTGGAACCGCGAGTTCCCCGAGGCCATGAAGTCCGGCGGCTTCGATTGCGTGATAGGGAATCCACCGTATGGGATAATTTTTGGAAACGAAGTCAACTCATACATGGCGAAAAAATGCCCGACTTATGCTTCTGTTCCTGATGCATATGTAGCTTTTTTAGAAGCCGGACATAATCTTTTGCAGTCTGCAGGGAGATTTGGTTTTATCATTCCATCAGCATGGCTTGGAGGACCTAGCTATATTTCAATTCGCAAATATTTGTTAAATTTTTCAATAGAAACGCTCATCCAATTACCTTTCGATGTTTTTAAAGATGCGTACATTGATACTATGTTATTAACCACAAAAAAAAGTTCTCCAAATTCAGAGCATTCTGTTGTAGTTTACGAATATCCAAAAAAAGAGAAAATATTATCAATCAATCTCAAATCCTTGACTACGGATCAAGTTAATCAAAACTCTTGGAATGAAAATGAAGATCATAAATTTGTACTCGATGTTGGAGTGCTTAAAATTCTTTCTAAGTTAGGTAAATCAATTCAACATAAGTTTAGTGATACCATTAAAATCAAACGAGGTGTACTTTTTAATTTGGAACTCTTAACATCAAAGAAAACCGGGCTTGAATCGCATAGATATTTTGAGGGAGATATTTATAGATATTTGCTCAATTGGAGTGCAGATCGTTGGATTGAATATGGCTCAAATATGAAGGAATACCCAAAAGAATTTAGTTGGTTTGAAGGATCAAGAATTTTTCTTCGTCGACTAGTAAATAGACAACAACGACTAATGAGTGCATGGACAGATCAGACTGTTATAACTAATAAAAACCTTTATGTTCTGAAACCAGTTGGGTTTGAATCTTGGCAATATATCCTCGGGATAGTAAATTCACGACTGATTTCTCGGTTATATTTGGCACAAGTGAGTGGGGCAACCAAGGATGATTTTCCCCAGGTTACTATTACTGACTTTCAAAAATTACCTTTTCGACAGATTGATTTCGAAATAAAATCTGATAAAGCTGCTCATGACCGAATGATTGACTTTGTTGATCAAATGCTTGAACTAAACAAAAAACTAACTGAAGCTATCTCGGATTCTCAGAAGGAAATTATCAAACGCCAGATTGATGCTACCGACTGCACGATTGACCAGCTGGTCTATAAATTGTATGGATTAACAGAAGATGAAATAAAAATCGTTGAGGATGGAACAAAGAATTGAAGATTAAAAAAGAGCAATTCTCGATGTCTAATTAAATGATGAGGAAAATATGACTAAATCTAAAGAGAATACGATAGGTAAACTGAAAGGCTTCTGGTCATATGTTCATTCCGACAACAAAGCGGAGGGTGGAAGAATTATAACACTCGCTAATGATATTATTGAACAATATCAAATGATCACTGGAGAAGAAATCACCTTATTCCTTGATAAAGATATTAAATGGGGGGAAGAATGGAGAAAAACAATTGATGATAATCTTGCTTCCGTCGTTTTTTTTATTCCTGTAGTGACTCCACGATATTTTTTGAGTGCCGGGTGTAGACGCGAGATGCAAGAATTTACTCGTAAAGCAACCAATCTAGGGACCAGAGAGTTAGTCCTGCCCTTGTATTACGTTGACGTTCCATCCCTTCATGAAGAATCAGAACAAGATGATCTTATTAAAATAGTTCGAGACTTTCAGTGGGAAGATTGGCGTGATATACGATTTAAGGAAACAGTTTCTGAAGGATACAGAAGGGGGGTTTCTCAACTTGCGAAACGATTAGTTGACGTAAACAGAAGATTAGAAAAACAAGGAACAATGGTAATCCCTCCAGAAAAGAGTGAAATGCTTGTTGAAATTATATCGGATGAATCACCTGGAGTTCTTGATCGATTAGCTAAGTCTGAGGAAACTCTTCCTGAATTGAGCTCAACACTTGCATTAATTACAAGCGAAATTTTACAAATTGGGAAGATAATGCAAGACGGTACAAGTGATATAAAACGTTCCGATTCTCAAAGTAAAGGATTTACAGGTAGACTTATTGTTGCTCGACAAATGTCACAAAAGCTTAATGAACCTGTCGAGCATATCTTTAAACTTAGTAATAATTATTCTACTCAACTTCATGATGTCGATGAAGGAATTCGACTAATGTTAGAACAAGCATTCACGGAAATCAAAGAAGCTCCCGAATTAAAATCAAAATTTATTAACTTTTTTGAATCCGTTGAAAAACTGTCTGCTGCCGCAAAAATTGGGCTTGGGGCAACAGAAAAAATGATCGATGCGAGCCGACCTATAGAAAGTATGTCTAGAGATATGCGTCCTGTAATGAGACGATTAAGACAAGGGCTGACAATCCTTGTCGAATCTAGAGATATAACTGATGATTGGATGAAGCTAATTGAATCACATAATAAAATAGTGAAAGAATGAGAAGTGGAACTCCGCTTGTCGTAGAGCACCTTGAAGGTATTTCTCGGGCGGCAATCACAAATTGTCATTTTGAAAATTAGCGATGGGTTTTCGGCTTGAGCCAAAAATCGTCATTCTGAATTCAGTCAATAAATTGCAATAAAAATGCAATACAATTTTCTACTCGTAAAGACAAGGTTTCAAGATTATCAATTTTTTCTGAGGGATTGTCAGAGTGATCTAAATTATCAAGGATTCTAATCTGTTTAATGAGCAAATTAATATCTATCCAAAGAAATTCATTTAAATCTTTTGATTTGGATTCTTGAGTTAAATAAAGAATATGAGCTTTGTAAGTTGGGGTATCAGGTTTATCTCTAAGGAAATAACTTGAATCAGGAGCCCATTTTTTGACTTTTTCAACAGGTGTAAGTTTGAAAATTAATTTTTTTATTAATTCTCTATATGATGATACAACATGCCGACATTTGTCTTCATTATCAGAATAAATTGCCTCCCGGGCGCCATTAAGAGCTATTAATAAAACTGGGCTTACCTGATTTAACTTTTTTGAAATCACATCGTTTGATCGTTTTTGAATTTCAGCCTTGACATTCTTTTTTAAAGGATGTCTGGAAGTAGTGGGTACAATCATAGTTTCAAATAAATTATTGTTTAAAAGTAATTCAGTAGAACTAAATTGTGTGACAGCAAGTGGGTTGAGATTTGTGAGGAAATCCTTATTAAAAATATTTTTTTGTAATTCTCCATATTGGTTTTGAAAATCAATTTGAAGGCTTTGAATAGGATCTAATATGGATGCATTTAAAAAATTACTAGCAAATAAATTCGCAGATGATTTTTCAGCTTCTAACGCAATATTTGCATAAAAAGAAAGTGAGGATTCTACTACTTTTGAAGAAGCTAATAAATCGTATTTAGGTTCTTGAATCGATGATTTGAAAATTCCATTATAATCTGCTAATTGAACTGTTGAAGCAATTTCTTGATAGCTTTTTAAAATTGATGCATTAGCTTCATGAATGTTGCCTAGTGAATCGTACATTGACCCCATCAATTCTTTATTTAAAATAGAAACCTGATCTTGAATTTGTGCAAAAGCAGCATTACTACTTGATTTAAAACTTTCTATCATCTCATTAAGTGGACCTGCAGCCCATCTAGAAAGATCATGTTGTTTAAATAATTTTTCAAGATCTTGATTTATTCCAAATTGTTCCTTGTTTTTTAAACTTTCCATATCAAATTTGATCATGATTTTATCAATCTCCTAAATTATTAAATATCAACTTTTATCGGCCAGAAGCCTTCGCGGATGAGGCGCTTTTCGATGACATCGGAGGAAACACCAAAAATACGCGAAATGGGGGTTGCGATGTATCCGAGAGCGGAATCGCCGGTTTTATCCCAATCAAAAAATTTGGCATTTTTCGCCTTCTGGATCAGTTGCTGAAACTCTTTTTCCAACCGCTCGTGCGGAACAAGCAACCTGCCGGCGAATTCATATGCCTGCTGCTCAACAAACGCGTATTGATCATCGGGAATTTTTTGCATGAATTTGATCCACGCATTAACAGAGGTGTAGAAAATACCCTTGAATAGATCGCGGTGAAGTATGAAATGCCCGAGTTCATGGGCAATCGAAAACCTGATGCGATTTTGCATTCTGTCATTATTGTAATCCTGGGAATCGACAATGATCGTCTTTAAATCTCCTAAAAGAAGTGCATCAACGTCACCGGCTTCTTTAAGCGCTGGATAAGGAACCAGCTTAAGTCCCAAAGGCCACAAAAGCAATTCCACTTCGATAGGCAATTCTCCGGACGGCCAATGTTTTTCTCTCGTTTGATCAGCCATCCTCCAAGCTTCTTCTCTTCTGATAAATGGCGCCTTGAATTTCTTTGGGTCGCTGTTCATTTCATTCCATCGCGGATTTTTTCGGCCAATTTTTTCATTTCAGCCTTGGTTGGTTTTTGCCCTCTCAAGGTGCGGAAAAAAGCAGGCAGGACCTTTACCAGTTCTTTGTTTGCCATGATATCTCCCGGCACAATCCCCTGGTCGGCGGCAGCCAGGTCAAAGAACTGGTACCACTCATCCGATCCTTCAACCAGGTTGAGCGCTTCAGCGTATTTTTCAAGGATTTCCCTTCCCTTCGGGGGCGAGATTAGTCCCCGCTCCATCCGGCTTATGTTGGCCGGATCGCATGAAGCCTTCTTGCAGAACATGCGCAAGGTCAGTCCTTGCTCTTGGCGCAGTTGCTCAAAATAACTTCCGAAATTAATCGTTTTTTTCACGACCTCCTCCTTGTTTACTTGTTGTAGTATTTATACAACAGCCAAAAGGAAAAGTCAAACTTTTTAACCAAAAGAAAAAAGGTAAATGAATAGCAACTATATTTCTATTCAGTTGTCCTCAAAAATCGGACAACTGGAATTAATGTCCACGTTGATAAAGGGGATACAATTTGTACCCTCCTTGCTTTCTTAATGTTGATTTGGAATTTGTATGGTTTGACCGAGGAAGAGATCAAGATCGTGGAGAATGTCGGGAATGTGATGATCCGCATGTAGGGGCACGGCGTGCCGTGCCCTTTAACCGCGACCTGGGGCACAATGCGTTGTGGGATGCCGTGCGACCTGGGGCACAATGCGTTGTGGGATGCCGTGCGACATGGGGCACGGCACGCCGTGCCCCTACAACATTCTTGGTGCTTGACGCGCTGTTCTGTTCCCGTCGCTATCCTTCGATCAATGCGGCCAGCAGCTCGCTCACTCGGTTAGAGACTGCTGTCGGGAGTTTTTTGATCAACGCCGCGTCCCGCACCTGCCAGTCGAGACTCTTGACCTGGTCGGCCAGGACCACGCCGTTGACAGGCAATCCCGCCGGCAGTTTCACCTCGAACGGGTAGCCTTTGACCTGGCTGGTGATCGGACAAAAGATGGCCAGGCCGGTCTTGCGATTGTACTCTTCGGGCGAGAGCACCAGGGCGGGGCGGCGTCCCGCCTGTTCATGCCCCGATTGCGGATTGAAATTCAGCCAAATAGCATCACCCCGGCGCGGGATATAAACCGGTTTCACCAGACCTCTTTGCCGACAGCCGGATCGGTCTCTATGGCTTCATGGCAATTCTTTTCATTTACCATGGCCAACAGTTCTTTTAACGCAATTTTTTTGGTCTTTTTTGGCTTGACGATCAGAACAGAATTATCAATACGCATTTCCACCGCAGTGGCTTCCTCAATACCCAATTCCTTGCTGAAGACCTTGGGTATGCGCAAGGCCAAGCTGTTTCCCCATTTCTGGACCGTGGCACGCATATTTTTCTCCTTGATGTATAAACAATGTATATACTAGCAAATTTGAAATGTCAAGTAAAAAATGAAAAAAACAGGTACTGCAACAACATTTCCATTTCCAATTTGACAAAAATGTTTTTTTGATTTATTATTCTTTATTAAGAGATCGGGCTTTGCAACAAACAGATCGAATAGAATTTATCTTTCGTCTCAAAAAGCATGATTCCCAACCGCTTAAATAAACCAATGAAAAGAGGATTTTGAACCAATGACCTTCGAACAATTGCCACTCGATCCCCGGCTGCTGCGGGGAATCCAAGAAATGGGTTTCAGCAAACTGACACCGGTCCAGGAAAGAACCCTGGCCATCACCCTGACCGGACTCGACGCGGCCGTCCAGTCGCAGACGGGCACCGGCAAAACCGCCGCCTTCCTGATCACCATTTTCCAGGGGCAGCTGGTCGCCGAAGCCAGCCGCAGGAAAGCGCTGATCATCGCCCCGACCCGCGAGCTGGCCGTGCAAATCGAGGCGGAAGCCAAACTGATCGGCCGCCACCTGCGCGCCAGCGTCGGCTGCTTTTACGGCGGCGTGGGCTACATCCACCAGGAGACCATGCTCAAGCGCGGCGTGGACATCATGGTCGGCACCCCGGGCCGCTTGCTCGACCTGGAGGGGAAGGGAACGTTGAAAATGGACGATATCGGTTTCCTGGTCATCGACGAGGCCGACCGCCTTTTCGACATGGGCTTCCTTCCCGATATCAGGAAGATCCTTCGCCGCGTTCCGGCGCTGAAACTGCGGCAGACCATGCTGTTCAGCGCCACCCTTTCCGACCCGGCCATCCGCATCGCCCGCGAATACATGAACCGTCCCGAAAGAATTGAAATAACTCCCGAGCAGATCACCGTAGACACTATTTCCCAGGAATTGTACCACGTGGGCAGCCGCGAAAAGGTCAGCCTGCTGCTGGGCATACTGAAGCGGGACAACCCCAAAAGCGTGCTGTTCTTCACCAACATGAAATGCGACGCCGAACGGTTGTGCCGCAAATTGGTGCTCAATGGCTACCGCTGTGAGTTCCTAACCGGCGACCTGCCCCAGAGCCGGCGCCTGCGCATCATCAACGATTTCAAATCGGGTCGGGTTTTTTTCCTGGTGGCCACTGACGTGGCCGCCCGCGGCCTGCATATCGACGACCTGGATATGGTGGTCAATTTCGACCTGCCCGCCGACAGCGAAAATTACGTGCACCGCATCGGCCGCACCGCCCGCGCCGGCAAAAGCGGCAAGGCCGTTTCCCTGGCTTGCGAGAAATACGTCTGCAACCTCGAGCCGATCGAGAAACTCATCCACATGAAAATTCCGGCCATATTCGTCGAGGAGAACATGCTCCTGCACGACAAAAGCCGCGGCATGGTACTCAAAGCGGCGGCCAGGCCACGCGGCCCGGAGCGCCACCCGAAACGCCCCGGCGGCCCGCAGCACGGCAGCCGGACCCGGAATCGCTTCCGACCCGAATTCAGGAAATCCCTGTAGCCGGCAGGCGGCAGCAGGGGGAGTCAAGAGATCAATATGGCCCAAACTGACAGCAAACAGATTATCTTTTCCATGGCCAACGTCAGCCGCACCCACCCGCCGCACCGCCAGGTGCTCAAGGACATCTCCCTTTCGTTCTACTACGGCGCCAAGATCGGCGTCATCGGCTTGAACGGTTCGGGAAAAAGCAGCCTGCTGAAGATCATCGCCGGGGTCGACAAGGACTTTCAGGGCGAGGTGATACCGGCCCGCGACTACTCGCTCGGCTTTTTGGAGCAGGAGCCCCAGATCGATCCGGTCAAGACGGTCAA
>JAPKZM010000261.1 GCA_026393775.1 Candidatus Aminicenantota bacterium | reverse complement strand
GTTGACCTCTGAAACGGGCCGGGCCGAGCCGCGGGAAATGCGCAGCCGCCGGCGGCCGTCGATTATTTTGGGGTTCCGCCTTTCCTTGGCGGTCATGGATTCGATGACGGCGGCCAGGTGGCGGAGCCGTTTTTCATCGACTTGGACATCGGCCAGGTTGCCCTTGAACCCCAGGTTGGGCAGCATGCCCATGAGATCATTCATGGAGCCCATTTTCTGGATCTGCCGCAGCTGGTTCAAAAAATCATCAAGGCTGAATTCGTCGGCCAGCATCCGCCGCGAAAGGAGCTCCGCCTGTTGCTGGTCGAAACCCTTTTCCGCCTTCTCGATCAGGGTCAGCACGTCGCCCATGCCCAGAATCTTCTCGGCCAGGCGCTCGGGGTAGAATTTCTCCAGATCGGCCAGTTTTTCACCGCTGCCGATGAATTTGATCGGCTTGCCGGTGACGCTGACGATGGAAAGGGCGGCGCCGCCGCGCGCGTCGGCATCCAGCTTGGTCAGGATCAGCGAATCGATGCCGATTTTCTCCGCAAAGCTGAGGGCCGAATTGACCGCGTCCTGGCCGGTCAGGGCATCGGCCACGAAGATGACCTCGGCCGGCTGCAGCATCTCCTTGACCGAGCACAGTTCCGCCATCAACTCCTCGTCGATGTGCAGGCGGCCGGCGGTGTCGACGATGACATAATCGTAGCCGTAGGCGGAGGCGTTTTTTTTCAGCTCGCGCGTCATCTCTCCCAGTTCCCGGCCGGAAGCGGTGAAATAATTGACGCCAATCTCGCCGGCGATGATCGCCAGCTGCTCTCCGGCCGCCAGACGCTTCAAATCCAGCGAGCAGAGCAGGCAGCTTTTATCCAAGCCTTTCAGGTGCAGGGCCAGTTTCCCGGCCGTGGTCGTCTTGCCCGATCCCTGCAGGCCGGCCAGCATGAGGATGGCCGGTTTGACCGCCGCCTTGTTCAATTCCCTGTTTTCCGAACCCAGCATGGCCACCAGCTCCTGCTGGACGATGCGGATCACCTGCTGGCTGGGATTCAGGCTTTCATGGATTTCACGGCCCATGGCCTTGGCCTTGACGTTTTCGATGAACGTCTTGACCACTTTGAAGTTGACGTCGGCTTCAAGCAGCGACAGCCGGATCTCTTTCAAGGCCTGCTGCATGTTTTCCTCGGTGATTTGCACCTCGCCCTTGAGATAGCGCAGCACCTTGTTGAGGCGAGCGGTCAGGTTTTCCAGCATGCGGATTTCACTCGCTTAAGCTGGCGACCGGCGGTTTCTGCGCCAGCCGGTAGACGGGATACGGCCCGGGTCGGTTGCTCCACTGCTGAACGATGACGCGGTTGAAAAAGCCCCAGGCCGCCAGGCTATCCGATGATTCAGGCTCGAGCAGCACCGGGACCAGGCGGGCCAGCGGTTGCTCCAGGCTGACAAAATATGAGTCGGCCGGGATATCGACCGTTGCTTTTTCGTACTGCCCCTTGATGGTGTTCAGCACATGGCCCTGGAAAATGTTCTTGTCAAGCTCGATCCCGGTGATCTTGAAGTTTTCCGCTTCGGCCTTGAAGCCCTCCAGGATCCGCTCCACCCGGATGCCCTGCCGTTTCAGGTCAAGCAGCGCTTCCGGCTGCTGCGGCAGCAGGACGTAGCCGGCCGGTAATTTCAGGCTGCGCACGGGGACGGCCAGTGACAGATACGGCAAGCGGTAGTCCTTCAGCACATCGGTCTTTTTCATGATAAACCCGACTTCCCAGGGAGGATACTTGCCGCGGTCCTCGGGCTTGAGGGTCTCCTTGACGAATTCGTAGCTTTTTACCGTTATGTCGAACAGTTTTTCCAGTTTGAATTCCAGGATGAATTCGCCCTGGCTGAAACGGGCGGCAGTCTCGCGGTCGGCTCGGCGGGCCAGGTCGGCCATGACCTCGATGTTCTTGGCCGTATAGGTCAGGATGGAGAAGACAAAGGCGCGGGAAGAAAGCACCCGCGTCTTGAAATCGGCGTAGGAATAATTCTCGTCGAGGATGCTGAAGCGGTTGCGCAGGCCGACGTAATTGGAGCCGTAGCGAGCTTCCAGAGCGTCGCTGGTCCAGCCTTTTTCAGGGAACTCGCGGTCAACGAAACCGCCATAGGGCACGCTGGCGAAACCATGAACGGCCTTCAGCGTCCCGGCGACGGCGGGGAACAACTTCTGCCACATATAGTCGCGCAGGCTTTTATCGCTGTTGGGATTGAGCAGCGTTGAGTAGGTCACCGGCTCCTGATGATAGGATCCGTTGGTGGTATGCATGTCCACGACCAGCAGCGGGTCCCAGGAATTGAAGACGTCTACCAGAGCCCGCACTTCGGGCGACTCCAGCTTCAGGTAGTCCCGATTCAGGTCTAAATTCTGCCCGTTAAAGCGCACCCCGGCTAGTTCAGGGCCCACGTCGCGGCGGTTGTGTCCCAGCTTGTCATTGCCGTCGGCGTTGAAGACCGGGATGAAAAGCAGCACCTGGTGATCGAGCAGGCCGGAAAGCTTGCCCAGGGCAATGTCGCGGATGAGCATCAGCGACGCCTCCTTGCCCTCGATTTCGCCGGCATGGATATTGGCCATGATCAAAACCGCCGCTTTGCCGGCCGTGCGCAGATCGACGGGACGGCTGGCCCTCTCCTTGCTCAGCACCACCAGCGGGATCAGCCGCCCTTCGCTGGAGGTCGTCAAGGGCAGTATTTTGACCAGGTCCGACTGTTTCTGCACCTGGTACAAAAAGTTCATGACATCGTCGTACAAAGATGTCTTCATATAATTCGAGCTCTCGGCCACGGTCAGGATCTCATCTGCCGTCAGCAGGCCGGCAAAAAGAAAGATTGTTAACAGCAAAATTGCACGCTTCATGGGGCCTCCGGCCGCCATTATAGCCAAAAAAACCACCGCCGACAACCCGGAATAGGAGCACGGCGCGAACTGCTACCGGCAGGGGGGTGGCCCATAGTAGCGGGCGGCTTGACATTTTTCCCCCTGTTTTCTATACTGATGGACAAGTCGATCCGTAAATTTTTGGAGGTAAAAATGGAAAAGAAACCTTATGTCCTGCCGCAATTGGAATTCGGTTATAAAGACCTGGAGCCATGGATCTCGGAAGTGCAACTGCAGCTGCATCACCAGAAGCACCACGCCGCTTATGTCAACAGCGCCAACGCCATCCTGGAGACGCTGGACAAGAATCGCCGCGATGGCGTCGACGGCGACGCCAAGGCCCTGGCCAAGGCCTTTTCCTTCAACGCTGCCGGCCACCTGCTGCATTCGCTGTTCTGGGAAAATCTGGCCCCGGCCGCCAAGACCACGCTCAAGCCAAAAGGGATTTTCGCCACGACCATCGATAACGAGTTCGGCGGTTTCGAGCGCTTCAAGAAGGAATTCAGCCAGACGGCCATCAACACCGAAGGCTCGGGCTGGACCGCCCTGGTCTATTGCCGCCAGACGAACCGCCCGCTGCTGATGCAGGTTGAGAAGCACAACATCAATGTCATTCCCACCTTCCGCGTCCTGCTGGTCCTTGACGTCTGGGAGCACGCCTACTATCTGGACTACAAGAACGAGCGCGCCAAGTTCGTAGAGGCATTTTGGAACATCGTGAACTGGCACGAAGTCAACCAACGCCTGGAAGCCATTCTCAAATAGTATTTCTCAGTTAAAGGTCGCGCCTGCCCTTCCGCCAGGGCTTGACTTTTAACGGGCTTTTACTACAATGGGACCATGCGCTTCTTCTATGACATAACCAGCCGATTCAGCCGGCCGGCGGAGGAACAATGATTTCCAGCAAAGGCAACCTCAGCGAAATGGCTCCGCTCAAGCTGCTATTGGCCATGGACGAGGAAAACCAGACCGGCATCCTGTATTTCAGAAAAAACGAGATCCTCAAAGTTTTTTATTTGAACGAGGGAAAAATCAGCTGGGCCATTTCCAGCGACGAAGAAGACAAGATCGAGCACATCTTGCTTGCCAAAAAACTGATCGATCCCGATGCCCTCGCCCCGTTCCTGGCCGGTAACAAGATCAGCGAAACCTTCGGCAAGATCCTGGTGGAGAACGGGCTGATCAGCCTGGAAACGCTGATCAACGCCAGCCGCGACCAGCTGATGCACATCGCGATCAGCGTTCTGTTCTGGAACAGCGGTAGCTACCAGCTGGAATCCGAATCTCCGCCCACCCGCCTGATCAGCCTGGAATTGGAAATCGCGCCGCTGGTGTACAACTACATCCTGGCGCACATGGACGTGAATATCATCTGGGAAGAGATCGGGTCGCTGTCCGGGGAATTGCAGCAGTCCGCCGCGACGGAGAAGATCTTTCAATACAACCTGGACGCCGAGCAGCAGGAAGTGTTCGCCTGTTTCCGTGAACCGCAGCGCCCGGAGACCGTCCTGCTCCGTTTCCCCGCCGAACGCAAGCACACGATCCTGAAGGTCCTTTATTTCCTGGTGGTCACCGGCTTGCTGGTCAAAAAAGAAGCCGACATGATGGCCGCGCTCAACTTCAATGAATTGGACAGCCTTTTCGGGCATGCGCAGCCGGAGGCGCAGGCGGAAGTGAGCGTTGAGATCCCGCCCATGATCAATGAAGCCGACATCCAAGACATTCCTGCGCCGGGATTCCCAGAAGTTACCGCATCACCAGCGATCACGGAAGTCTCTCTGCCGGAGCTCCCCGACCTATCGCCCCAAACCGATCAGCCGCTGAAAAGCAAGGCCAAGGAAACCCCACTTCCTGTCCGTCCGGAAAAAAGGCCGACCCGGATCCAGCCGTTGCTGCCCGAGAAGCAAAAGTCCCATTGGCTGAGCGTCTCGTTCATTTCGCTCGCCTTGGCGGCCGTCGCCATCGCCCTGTTCCTCTGGTTCAACCGCACGCCCGGAAATTCCGAGCCGGAACCGGCCGGCGAACGCCCAGCTCCCCAGGCCAGACAGGAATCCTCCACCAAGCCTGATATCAGCAAGGCCGAGCAGATCGTGAAGGCGGAAGACAATCCCCCTGAACCGAGCCGCACCACCACGCCGGCCCAGGAGAAAGCGCCGGCCGAAAAAAAGGAGGACGCCCCCATACCGGCAGCACCGGTCAGCGGCGCCGAAGCCAGGAAAGCCTTTGCCTCCGGAAGACTCAATGCCGCCGGAGATCTTTGGCGCCGGCAACTCGTCAGAGACAAGATCGGCTTCAGTATCCTGCTGGAAATGGACTGCCAGGAGCAATCGGTGAACAGCGCCTACGAGCAAGTCACGAACAAAGAGAATTTTTTCATCCTGAACCGCGTCAAGGCCGGACGCACCTGCTGGCTGGTTCTATGGGGAAAATTCCGCACCCAGAACGAGGCGCTGCAGAACCTGAAGCTGATCCCGGAATACTTCTTCAAGCAGAGCGAGCCGCCAGCCGTCATCGAGCTAGCGCCTTACCTGTAAACAATCTAATTCTCCGTTATGCGTAAATGAGCTGTCAGGATTTCGTTATGCGTTATGTGAAAGAGAAAGAACTTTTATACATAGTTCGCGCTATGGCTGTTTCGCATAACGCTTAACGTATAACGTCTAACGATAGTTCGACGGTCCCCATTAAAACATAATGAGTATCATGTCCTGCAGGATGGAGTCCTTGGGGTTCTCGATGATGCGGCCCCACTCGGAATCCTGGCGGTAAAAAATGAACGTGGGCACTTTTTCTACCAGCGCCTCTTCCACATAATATTTCTGGCCGGGCGCCGACTTTCTATCGACCTCATAAAAATTGACCTCCAATTCCGGGACGTTGAGGCTGTCGACGATCTTCAGGAACACCGGCACGTGGTTTTTTGAGTCAGCGCACCAGAAGCCGAAATAGACGTCAGCCCGGAATCCGGGCGCTTTGCTTCTCAGGCCGGCGATGGCGGCCGCTTCGGGGACGTAGGCGTCATAGATTTGCTTCCACTCGGGCAGCAACAGGATGGCGCTGCGGTCCACCGCTTTCTGGCCCCAGGCGCTCGCGCTGACCATGATTATAACCAGCCAGAGTATCTTTTTTTTCATCCCGCCACCTATTTGTGATAGAAAATCTTGATGGTGCCTTTCTTGCCGAGGAATACGACGTCGTTGTCGTGCAATTCCCGCTCGTCAACCTTTTCATTGTTCACATATGTGCCATTGGTCGAATGGTGATCCTTGATGAATATCCGGCCGTTGCGGTAATAAATGGAACAATGGAGTTTGGAAACGATCGCCTCCTGGATGATCGCCAGGGCCTGGGCGGGATCGCGTCCGATCGTCAGCTGGTTGTCGGTTACCAGGTAGCTGCCGATCTGCTGGTCGCCGACCCGGACGAAAATTTTTCCATAAATCCCCGGGAAGGACGCCGGCCGCACCTTTTTTTCCGGTTGGCTTTCGCTTTCAACCATCGTCATGCCTTTTTCCAGTTCCGATCTTTCCAACGTAAGCTTGATTTCAGGAAAGGCATCGTGGCGGCGGCGCAGGATCAGCCAGACGACAACGATGATGGCCAGCACGATGAAACCGCCCAGCAACAAGGCCGAACTGTTTTCCTGCCAAAAACCCAGCGCGGCAAAACTCGCGGGCGCTGAAAAAATCTTTTTTTTCAAACTGGCCTCCTCACAAGACATATTTGTTTAAAAAATCTACGAGGAACTGTTCCTTGGCCAATTTATTGTTTTTTGCGTCGAGCATGAATGATTCGTTCATTTCCTGGCCGTTGATGGTTGCCGCGATGGTGATCCGCAGGCCGTCCGCCATGCTCAGCGAAGTGATATTGCCAGCCTGGAGCGCGAAACTGTGATCGCCGCGGGTATTGGAGCTGAACATGATGATCTTTTTTTTGAATTTCAGTTGGCCCGAGCAAGAATCGCCCGCATCATCGTGCAGATGGACCAGCTCCAGGGTGACCAGGTGATTGGCCTGCAAAGACCTCAACCACAACTGTTCAGCGGCGGTGAATTTGTTCAGAAAAAATTTCACGTTGCCCAGCAAAGGCAGGATCCGGCTTTCGTTTCCCGATTGCAGCAAGGCATCGGCCAGCCGGTCGGCTGCGATCAGGTTTTTCTTGGCCAGAAAACCGCGCAAACGGATTAATTCGGCATCCAGGCTACCCAGTGGCTCGACCGGGGCCGTTTGTTGCTGAACTGGAAGTCCTCCCTCTTTTGGCTCGGCCGCCTCTTTGGTCTGCACTTTTTCCGGAGATTCTTTCTTGTCGGCGCCGGTTGCGGCCGGAACGGCATTCAGTTGATTTTTTTCATCGGCGGCCGGTTTATTTTCCGGCGCTTTATCCGGAGTTTTTTCCAGGGGTTTTTCAGCCGCTTTGTCCGGCGCATTTTCCGGCGTTTCCGCCTTGACTTCGTCCCTGGCGGCCTTCTGAGTGTCCGCCGGCGGCTCTTTCTTCTCGGCCAGGTTGGCCGCCGGGGCGGTAAGCGGATTTTCCGCTTCCACGCCTTGCGTCATGCCCGCGTTTTCATTGCCAGGTGTTTTTTCGGCGCCGGCTCCATGGCGAATGAACTTGCCCGACAGGAAGATCCAGGAAATTCCCAGACCCATGAGCACGATCAGCATGGCGATGACCTTCAGCGGTGATCTCAGAAAACTGCGGCGTTTCACGACCGGGGCATCCAGGATTTGCGTGTGCGGGACGGCTGAAAAATCGGGCTGCCCGGTTTTGCCGAGTTCGCCCTGGATTTTTTTGAGCTCGGCGATCATTTCTCCGGCACTCTGGAAGCGCTTTTCCACCTTCTTTTGCAGGGCTTGCAGGATTATTTTTTCAAG
>JAPKZM010000172.1 GCA_026393775.1 Candidatus Aminicenantota bacterium | reverse complement strand
ACCGCATGAATAGGGACGGTACGGGGGTCAAGGTTCTTACTTCCAAGGGGGGCAACTGCCGCCCCGACTGGTCTCCGGATGGCAAACGGATCGCTTTTGTTTCCGACGTGGCCGACGGCAGGGGTGACGTGTGGATCATGGACGCGGACGGGAGGAACAAAATGCGCGTCACCAGCGGGGATGACAGTTATGACTACAACCCGGCCTGGTCTCCCGACGGCCGCTGGATTGTCTATGAAACAACAAAAGGATCGAAGCGCGGACCCTGGTCTTTGGCCGTGATCCCGGCCATAGGGGGAACGCCGGCTCTGCTGACCCCTGCCGGCGCCGACGACCGTTATCCGGACTGGGCGCCGGGGAAAGAAGTCAAATGAAGCCGGTTCTTCGCCCCTTGGCCCTGTTCCTGCTCCACTGCCTGGCGGCATGCTGCCGGAGAGACCCGGTCGTGCCCGCCCTGACTGGTTTGCCGGTGATCCTTTGCGCGGGCGACAGCATCACGGCGGCGAGCTACCCGAAGCATCTGAAAAACCTCCTTGCCCGGGACGGTTTTTCCGTCCAGGTGATCAATGCCGGTGCCAAGGGCGACAATACGGCCGAGTACATCCGCTTCCTCGAACGATCGCAGATCGTCGAACGGACCGATCCCGACTGGGTATTGCTGCAGTTGGGCACGAACGACCTGCGCATTGACAGCCACGCAACGACGGCCGCGCAATTCCGGAAAAACCTCGAAGCGATCCTGGAACGGATCGGGCGGCATCGCAATCCTGACGGTGCGTTTCCGCGCATCATCCTGGCCACGATCCTGCCGATCCCGGTTGAGATCCGCTGGCATTTCGACGCCGGCTCGCGGTCCCGGGTCGAGGCCGAGATCAATCCGGCCATACGCGACATCGCCCGCCGGCGCGGGCTTGTCCTGGCCGACATTCATCCCCTCTTTGTTGACCGGCCGGAGCTGCTCCCTGAAATACATCCCAGCGAGAAAGGCTACCAAGCGCTGGCCGAGGCCTGGCATCGGATACTGGCGCCCCTGCTGTCGTCCGCCGCGAAACGAGAGAGCAAAACGCGGTGAAATCCCTTCCCGAACAAGGCCCCGGCGGACAAAAAAAAAGGGGCTCGCTGACCGCCTTTGTTGTCCCCATTGCCGTCTCCGTCATTATCATCTGGTTGCTTATGCGCGGTATTTCTTGGCAGCGCCTGGTGAGCAGCATCCTATCGGCATCTCCCTGGGGGCTCACCCTGTACGCCTTGATCGGTCTCGTGGGTCTTTGGCTCAGGGCGCTTCGTTTTCGGGCCGTGCTCCCCGATCCCAAGCCGGACGCCGGGCCGGTTTTTCTCGCGACTGTCGTCCAGAATGCCCTCGGCGACCTGGTCCCGGCCAGGCTTGCCTCGCTCGGCTCGTATGTCTGGCTCCTGAACCGGCGCCTGTCAGTGGCGGCTGAAGCGGCCGCGGCGACGTTCATCGTGTCATTCGTCCTCGACCTGGTCACCCTCGGCCCCTTCCTGGTCGTTGCCGCCGCCGTACGCTTCGGCGCTGCCATGCCGGCGGCATGGTCGCAATTCCCGCTGGGATGGCTTGTTGCCTTTGGGGCTGTTTTCTTTGCGATTTCGCTGGCGGCGGCCTGGTGGCTCGGCCCGTTGATCCGCTTGCTCGAACGTTTTTTGCGGGTCATGGCCCGCGGTAAAACGGAGGGTGGCTGGGCGCGGGCTGCGGCCGCCGTTGAACGTGTCGCTGCCGCCATGGATGCCGTTCACCGCGGTGGCACGATGGTCCGTCTCCTGGCCGTTTCGCTGGCCATCCGTTTCGTCAAATATGCTGCGCTGTATGTGCTAACCAATAGTTTGCTCTCCGGGGGAGACTATGCTGGACTGCGCCTGGATATTTGGGACCTGATCATCGGGATCTCGGCCACCGAGCTGATCGCCAGCCTGCCGCTTCCGGCGATCGGCCAATTCGGGGTATGGGAAGGGGGGATGGTCGGGGTTCTGGTGATGATGGGCTTTGCCCGCGAACCGGCCACCCTCGTGGCCTTTGGCATTCATGGCATCACGACCGCTTATGAGTATCTTCTCTGTTTCCTGGCGCTGGGCGGAATATTCATTTTTTTGCGCCAGCGTGAAAGGACGTCCTAATCGGCTTATAAATTGTCAGGCGTTAAGCTTCTCCCAGTAATGTTTGGGCATTTCCTGGGCCAGCTTCATGGCGCCGGCTGCCCCGGCGAACATCGGGTCGTCGACGATCTTGACCTGGATCGGACCGAAATCTTTCAGAACGGCTTTCAGAGACTCGCCGAGATTGCGGATCTGGCTGCCGCCCCCGGCCAGCACGATGTTGCTGCGGATCAGGCTCTGGAATTCCGGGTCGAATTTGGCGATCATTTCACTGATGGTCTCGACCATCGGCGGCAAAATGCTTTCACAGGCGCGCCGGACCTCGTCGGTGATATCGTGTTCGACCAACTTGCCGGCGACCGGGATCTCCACCTTGACC
>JAPKZM010000022.1 GCA_026393775.1 Candidatus Aminicenantota bacterium | reverse complement strand
AACGGATTGTAAACGGTTTCAGCGCCGCCGTCAAGGTAAACTTTCACCGCGGGGACGCGTAAGATATAATGAAAAAACGAAGCCCTGATGATGTGCTGGCTGTCAAAATCAATTGGCGATTGAAACAACGGCCACCGGCTTTATGAACGAGAAGCGGGCGCTGGAAAAAGTGGAATCCTTGCCGATCTCCGAATGCGTGAAAATCGCCGAGAAAGAATACGGCCTGGGAACAACCGACCCAGCCGCAATCGAGCAGATCAAGATACCTGAAATAAACTTTAAAACTTCCGGAAATATCGAACGTGATAAATAAACAACGCACTAAAAATTTTTGCTAAAATTCCTACTTAAAGATCACTCCGTTAGTGCGGACCTTTCCCAGATCCCGATTGAGGCGCAGCGTTATTTAATTCTGTCGGATTTTCATGAACAAACGAAGAATAACCAGGAATGGCCAAGAAAGTAAAGTTCGAAATCACAATGACCTTATTGCCATTGTCATCATTGAACTCCAGCGTCTCCTCTACCCGCCACCCTTGTTCATTCCCAGTCGAACGATACCAAAAACCGGAGCAGCGAGTGCTGTTCCCAGCGATATGGGAGCTTGTTCCACCACAATCGACGAACCAGTCCGCAAAATTTTCTATAGTATAAACTTGGTGGTTGATATGAACTCCGTTAATATCGTACATGTCACTAAACCAACTGACCAATTGCGCACCGACACCCGCACTCTCCGTGATTTCATAGCGAAACTGCCAGTAATGATATCCGCCATCATCATTTGAGTAAGGCACCGGGCTCGGAATGGAACGAGTGGTAATAATTGCCACCTTTTTTGCCGCGCTGACGGACAAGGTGTGGTCGCCGTTCATGGTCACGGTGCCGCTGGCCGCGACCGCGGCGCCATCGAGCGTGACCTGCAGGCTGCCGTAGCCCGCCAGGGGGGTATAATTATAGGCGACGGCTTCGCCTTTTTTATACTTGGCCGTGGCTGCCGGAGTGCCGACGGCACCAGCGCCCATGGTGACCGTAAGGGTATACTCGGGCTTCTTGATGACCAGGAAATAGACAGCCGCCGCGCCGATGACCAAGGCCGCGCCTACGATCAGCCAGGGGAACTTCCCCCCTTTCTTGATAATGGGTTCTGGCTCATCCTCTTCAATGAAGCCAGGGCTATTGTCCTCTCCGTTTGCCAGCGATGTGGTTGAACTTTTTTTGGAGTCTGTAGCCGCTGACGCCGCCGGCGACGGATTGGCCCAGAAACAGAGCAGAATGGTGAATGTGACCATCACGATCATGGAGAGTGTTTTTTTGTAAAATTTCACGAATCTCATGTTAACCTCACCTTTTAGTCAACCGAATATGGAAATTGTCTTCCCTCATGCTTGTATTTTGAGGTTATTTTTTTTAAATGTCAAATTATGGTATATGGAAAACGAAAAAATTGGCGAGCCCGGGAACGTTTTATGACAAGCGCATCCGGCAGGGCTCGAACCTGCCGCTTCCCGATTAACGCAAAGCAATCAGTTTGCCTGCAGGCCGGTTTTGTACTATAATCTGGGCGCTTTGCGGGCAAGCGGAAAAACAAAATGAAAAAACTTCTCGAGTGCATCCATATCGTGCTGGTCGAGCCCAAGCAGGCGGGCAACATCGGCTCGGTGGTCCGGGCCATGAAGAACATGGGCCTTTCCAGCCTGCGCCTGGTCAACCCCGTCCCTTTCCGCGACGAGGTCGAGCAGAAAAAAATGGGCTACCGCTCCCAGGAGATCATCGCCGCCGCCCGCGAATTCCCCTCCCTCTCCGAGGCGCTGATGGGCGTTTCGCAGGTTTTCCTGGCCACGGCCAAGAAGGGAAAATGGAAAAAAGATTTCTTGTCGCCGGCCCAGGCGGCCGAGCGCGTCGCCGGCAGCCATGGCGGCGAGGAGATCGCCCTGGTTTTCGGCCGCGAGGACAAGGGGGTGACCATCGACGAAAGCCAGTTGGCCAACTATTTAGTGCGCATCCCCATGGCCGGGGGCTACCCGTCGCTCAACCTTTCCCAGGCGGTAATGGTGCTCACCTACGAGGTGTACAAAACGCTCAGCGCCGGCGAAAACGCCCCCGAACTGCCGCGCATGGCCGAAAAACGGGCTTTCGAGCGGCTGATCGACAACATCTGGGAGCTGATGAAAGGCCTGGAGGTGCGCGAGCCGGAAAATGGCCTTTTTCATCGCTCTTTGCGCCGGGCCTTAAACCGCACCCGCTGGACCAACGCCGACGTGGCCGTGTTCGACCGCTTCTGCAAGCAGGTGCGCTGGTTCACCCAGACGCGCTGCCGGGCCAAGGTCGGGAAGGAAAAGTAAGCCGATGAAATTCTACAACACCCTGACCCGCCGGTTGGAGGAGTTCCGTCCGATTGAAAAGGGGAAGGTCGGCCTCTACACCTGCGGCCCCACGGTCTACGATTACCCGCACATCGGCAACTACCGCTCCTATGTCTTCGAGGACCTGGTCAAGCGCTTCCTCCTATTCGCAGGCTTGCGCGTGCACCACGTGATGAACATCACCGACATCGACGACAAGACCATCCGCAAGGCCGGCGAGCTCGGGGTGCCGCTGGCCGAGGTGACGCAAAAATACATCGACGCCTTCCACGCCGACCTGCGTACGCTCAACATCTTGCCGGCCGACGTCTACCCGCGCGCCACCGCCCATATCCCGGAAATGGTGAGCCTGATCTCCAGCCTGCTGGACAAAGGATTCGCCTACGAGAAGGACGGTTCGGTCTATTTCAGCATCGAGCGCTTCCCGGGCTACGGCCGGCTGGCCAATATCGAGCGCGGGAACCTGAAGCCTGCTGCGGCGGCTACGCACGATGCTGACGAGTATGAAAAAGAGGCGGTCCAGGACTTTGTCCTCTGGAAGGGGAAGAAGCCGGGAGAGCCTTACTGGCCCGCCGCGTTCGGCGAGGGGCGGCCCGGCTGGCATATCGAGTGCTCGGCCATGAGCATGAAATACCTGGGCCCCCATTTTGACATCCACATGGGCGGCGTGGACAATATCTTCCCGCACCACGAGAACGAGATCGCCCAGTCGGAGTGCGCCAACGGCATGACCTTCGTCAACTACTGGCTCCACTGCCAGCACCTGATCGTGGATAACAAAAAGATGTCAAAATCATTGGGCAACTTCCACACCCTGGCCGACCTGCTGCAACGCGGCTGCGACCCCATGGCCGTGCGCTACCTGCTGATCTCCGCTCACTACCGCAAGCTGCTCAATTTCACCTTCGACAGCCTGGAGATGGCCGGCCAGGCGCTGGCGCGCATCAAGAATTTCGATTTTTCCTTGAAAAGCATCCATAACCCGGGCGAAGCCGACCCCGAGACGGCTGGCCTAATCGCCGCCGCTGAAAAGGCCTTTGCCGGCCATTTGGCCGACGATCTGAACATCTCCGGCGCCCTGGGGGCCTTGTTCGACTTCATCACCAAGACGAACCAGCGGATGACGAACTTGAAGCAAAAGGACGCCGTCCAAGTCCTGGCCTTTCTGCACCGGCTGAACTCGGTCCTGGGCGTCCTGGACGCGGCCGAGGAGAAGCCCCTCGACGCGGTCATTGAGGAAAAGATCGGGGAACGGGAAGCGGCCCGCAAGGCGAAAAACTTCAAAAAGGCCGACGCCATCCGCGCCGAGCTGAAAGCTCGGGGGATCGTGCTGATGGACACCCCTGACGGCGTGAAATGGAAAAAGGAATAAAAATCGGTCCGCCCATCCTATTTAGTTCAACAAATCGTGCTTCCGGCTGATAATCTCAAGAAGTAATCGCCGAGCTTGATTGACTCGCAAGGGTGGATTTATTTTATAATTGGGTCAGCGTTTTGGATTCGATCCTTTGCAGGATGTCCTTGATCTCGGGCAGGGCTTCATGCAGGGCGTCCACCAGGCTGGGATCGAACGCTATTCCCCTCAGCGACTCGATCTCGTTCAGGGCGGTCTCCATGGGCCAACTTTTCTTGTAAGGGCGATCGGAGAGAAGCGCGTCGAGGACATCGGAGAGGGCCACGATCCGTCCCGCCAGCGGGATCTCCTCGCCTTTCATTCCCTGCGGATAACCCTGCCCGTCCCAACGTTCGTGGTGGGTCAGGGCGATGGTGGAGGCGACCTTCATCAGGGAGCTGTTGTGTCCCGCCAGCAGTTCGGCGCCGATGGTGGTGTGCGTCTTCATGATTTCCCACTCCTCCGGGTCCAGCCTTCCCTTTTTCAGGAGGATGGAGTCGGGGATGCCGATTTTTCCGATGTCATGCATGGGGCTGGAAGCAAGGATGACATCATGCATCTCGCGAGGCAGATGGGCGGCACGAGCCAGGCAGGCGGAGTAATAGCTGATGCGCAGGATGTGCAAGCCGGTTCCCTTGTCGCGGTACTCCGCGGCCTGCCCCAAGCGGTGAATGATCTCCAGGCGGGTTTCCATGAGCTCCTGCGTCCGTTCCCGGACCTTTTGCTCGAGGACCTGGTTCTGGTCCTTCAGGTCGGTGTAAAGCAGGCGCACCTCCAGGATGTTGCGGATGCGGTTGACCACTTCCACCTGATCGAAGGGCTTGGTCAGGAAATCCTTGGCGCCGCATTCCAGCGCTTTCAAGCGTGTAGGCTGTGTGATGTCGGCGGTCAGCATCAGGATGGGGATGTAATCCTCCTCCTTAAAAGCCGTGTGCAGGATGGCCATCACCTCAAACCCGTCCAGATACGGCATGTGGAAGTCAAGAAGGAGGATGTCGGGGCGGAAAGCGCGGTACAGGTCCAGCACTTGGCGTGGATCGGTGGTGGAGAGGAAATTGGCGTGGCCGGCGGCCGCGAGGATTTTTTCCAACAACAGGACGTTGGATGTCTCGTCGTCGGCGATCAGGATTCTGGCGTTCTGGATCCGCTGCAAATCGATCATAGAGCCTTCTCCGGGGGGTGAATCAGGAACGTGTCGATGGTGTTGAGGAACAAGGGAACATCTAGGGGCTTGGTCAGATAGCTCGCGGCCCCCGCCTGTATCATGGAGTCGATCTCAGCGGGCATGGCGCTGGCGCTCACGATCAGCACGGGGATGGAGCGGGTAGCCGGATCCTCCTTAAGCCTGCGGCAGACTTCGTGGCCATTGATGTCGGGCAGGTGGATGTCCAGCAGGATCAGGTCGGGCCGGTGCACCCGGGCCAGCTCGAGTCCCAGGTCCCCTTGCGGTGCGAAAAGGAGCTTGATGTCGGGGCGGCGGACCATAATGTGCTGGACGAGGGCCAGGTTGGCCAGGTCGTCCTCGATATACAGAACCGTATGTTCTTTTCCGGACGCGGCGGGTGTGGTGGCTGGAGAGTCGAGGATGGCGGAGGATTGAGCTTGGCTCGTCTCCAAGCTCATGGGCAAGTCGATGAAGAAGCAGGACCCCAGTCCCGGCGTGCTGGTGAGACTTAGGGTTCCCCCCATGGCTTCCGTGAGTTTGCGCGAGATCGTGAGGCCGATGCCGGAGCCCTCTATCGGCATCCGGTCAGCGCCCAGGCGCTGGAAAGGCTCGAATACCAGTTCCTGTTGATGCAAAGGAATGCCCGGCCCCGTGTCGGTGACGCTCAGGCGCAGCCGGCCGTTCGGACGCTCCGCCGCCTCCACCGTGACCAGGCCCTCTTCCCGGTTGTATTTCACCGCATTGGACAGCAGGTTGAGCAGAACCTGCCTGACGCGGTTGGGATCCGTCAGTATACGGTAGGCCGGCACAGCCGGCACAGCGTTCGTGATGCGGATGCGACGAGCCTTGGCCAGAGGTTGGATCATGGACACCGTTTCGCTTACCATGGGCGCCACCAGCATGGGCTCGGTTGAAAGCATCAGCCGGCCCGACTCGATGCGGGCCAAGTCCAGCACTTCATTGATGAGGCTGAGGAGGTGCCGCCCGCCCTTGAGGATATGGTGCAGGCTCTCTTGGTGCGACGTCGTCAGCGGATCCCGCTCGTCGGATTCCATTAACTGGGCAAACCCCAAAATGGAGTTCATCGGGGTCCGCAATTCGTGGCTCATCCGGGACAGGAACTCGGACTTGGCATGGTTGGCCTGTTCCGCGTCCCTGCGGGCGGCCATCAGCGCCTCCTCCGCGGCTTTGATTTTACCGATATCGGAATCAATGGCCACCAATTTTGATAAATTCCCGGCATCATCAAAAATGGGAGTCAGGGTCGTTTGCAGCCACTTTATCTCTCCGGCTGCATTTTTGAGATAGGATTCATATTGGACCGATCTTTTTTCTTTAATGGCGCTATTAAAAATATTCTTAATATCCGGATTGGAACTGGCCGCAAGAAGATTGGTTCCCAATTTTTGAATCAATTGTTCCATGGATACGCCCGGAAGGCCATGCATGCGAACGCACCCTTCATTGATCCACTCCAAATTACCCTGCGCATTCATGATAAATACGGCATTATCGGTTTTACTGGCCACGATGGAAAGCCTTTGCAACTCTTTGTTGGCATTGGCTAATTGCTCAGTACGCTGCACGACCAACTGTTCCAACTCCTTCTCTCTTTTTTCAAGTTTATTGGTCCGGAAACGGAGAATGGCTACTACCATAAAAACACAACCTATGCCGCAGATCAGGTAAAACCACCAGGTTTGATAGAAAAAAGGCTTTAAATAAAACTTGAAAACATCACCATTTGTGTTCCAGACTCCGTCACTGTTGCAGGCAGTCACTTTGAAGGTATAATGGCCGGGGGGGATCTTGGTGTAATAAGCCGCTCTTTGCTTGCCCGCGTCGAGTACCTGCCGATCAATGCCTTGCAACTGATATTTAAATCTCACTTTCTCCGCTGCCAAAAAACTCAGTGCCGTGTAATGGAACTCAAATTTTTCGGTTCCTGGGGGAAGGATCATTTCCATCCCCTGTTTTATCCTGACTTCACGCCCTTCCACCCAAACCTGTTCGATGATTACGGGCGGCTGGGTTTCATTCTTTTTTATGCTCAGGGCAGGGTTGATCACGGTCAATCCCTTGATGGTCGGAAACCACAGGCGACCATCGTGGCTCTTCCAGCCCGATGGCTGCAATCCTCCGCAACATTCCCTGCTTTTCATGCCATCGGCGATCCCATAGCTTATTGAATGAATCTGGGGAATTTTTCCCAGCGCATATTGGTTGAGCTCGTTCTTGCTGATTTCATAAATTCCTTTGTTGCAACTCATCCAAAGGTTCTCTTTCTCATCCTCTAGGATCTGGAATACCAAATCGTCGTACATGCCGGTCGTGACTGAATAGCTGGTTATTTTCCCGGCGGCCAGCCGGTTCAGCCCACTGCGCGTGCCGATCCAGAGTATCCCCTCTTTGTCTTCATATATAGATAAAATGAAATTATTGGATAATCCATCGTGGGTCGTGTAAATCCTAAATACGCCGTTTTGCAAGCGATTCAACCCATTATTGGTGCCTACCCAGAGATTCACTTGCCGATCCAATAAAATCGCCTTGATAACATTATTGGATAGGCCTTGTTCGGTTTGATAAACGGAGAATTTGCCGCTTTTTAGCAGGCCCAAGCCATTTCGAGTGCCTACCCACAAGCTTCCATCAACCGCTTCACAAAGCGAAGTGACCGAATTATTGGGCAAGCCCTCATTGGCGGTATAATGGATCAATTTCCCATCTTTCATGTCATACAGGCCATTTCCGGTTCCAAACCATAGATTTCTCTTTTTATCCTTTAAGATCGTTTGTACCTTGTTACTCGCTTTGTTGTCTGACAGGGGGAAATTTTTAAAATTGCCATTGGCATATTGACTCAGCCCGCCGTTTTCCGTGCCGATCCAAATCTTGTCCTCGTCATCTTCATATACAGACAATATCAAGTCATCGGCCAATCCATCGCTGGTGGTAAAAGTGATGATCTTGCCATCCTTTAATCGGTTCAACCCGCCGGAGCCGGTGCCTATCCATAAACTTCCCTCGTGATCTTCAAGTATAGAGAATACCGTGTTTTTTGATAATCCCTCTTTCATGGGAAATGCAGAGATTTTTCCGTCGAATATTCGATTCAATCCTCCATTATTGGTGCCGACCCATAAACTGCCTTCATGATCTTCATAAAGAGAGTTAATATTATTGTCGGACAATCCATTTCGAGTCGTATAAACCGAAAATTTACCATCTTTCATCATGTTCAAACCGTTTTCTGTTCCGAGCCAAAGATTCCCCTGGCGATCAGGTAGTATTGCCCTCACAAAATTATCCGTTAATCCTTCTTTTTTCGAAAAATTGGTAAATTTCCCGTTACTCAGGTGACTGGCACCGCCCCCCAATGTGCCCAGCCAAAGTTCATCTTTAGAATTAATACAGATAGAATAAACAAAATTATTCGCCAACCCCTCATGGGTCGTATAAGTGGCAAACTTGCCATCTTTAAAACTGCTGACCCCTCCCGTGGTGCCGATCCACATGGTTCCTTTTCGATCCATATTGACGGCATAGACAAAATTGCTTCCCAGGCCATCCGCGGTGGTGTAAGAAAAAAATCTTTCCTCCTGTAAATTAATATAGGTTAAGCCTCCGCCAAACGTACCCACCCATAGGGCGCCGTCTGCATCTTCAAACAGAGATAGGATATAATTTTCTTTAAGCGCGCTGATCCTGTTTTTGTCAAAAACATCAAAGCGGACGCCGTCGAAGCGGACAATGCCTTCCTGAGTACCGAGCCATAAATATCCTTGACGGGATTGTATGATGGCCTCGATTGAATTTTGGGGTAATCCCTGCTCCGTTTTCCAGACATCATGGACATACTGGGTGATGGATTTCGTCGGGTCAATGGCCCAATTCCAAATTACCTGGGCAATTAAAACAAAAAAAACAGCAATTTTTAAAAAAAGATAGCCCTCTTTCGCATTGTCCGGCCGGCCACCGGCAATGAAATTCCGCCGGCTTCGGGTAATACCGGAAAAATCCATTTTCCCCATGTTAATATTTTGTAGTTATTTTTATTGAATGTCAACGAAAAGCGGTCTACACAAAAAAAATGTCCGAAAAGAGACATTGATTTGAGAATATGCCCGTACAGATCCCGGAAGTATTTGCTGCACACCGAACTGTTTTTCAAAACAACGGCGGTTTTTGTAAAAAAATTTCAATAAGACTCAGACGCAGCGGCTTCACTTCTCGAAAGCGTTGCGGATATATTGGACGATCCTTCTCAAAACGGTCTCTTTGCCGCCGGGTTTCGCTTTTTTCAGCATCGCATCCCGGCAATCCTTGAGCCGGAAGGCGATCTCATTGTTGGTCGGGTTCAGCTTCTTGGCCTTTTCGAAGTATTCGATGGCTTTTTTGTAAATTCCGGCCTTCAAAAAATTTTCCGCCGCGTAGAACCAGACATCATTGTTGTTGGGATCGCGCTTGAGGGCATCAGCGAAATATTTTTCGGCGGCGTAGTAGTTTTTACGCATGGTCAGGATGATGCCCATGTAGATGAGCAGGTGGATGTGGTTCTTGTTGAGATTGTAGGCTTCGCGGAATTTTTCCCCGGCCTGAAGGTAGTTGTCCTTGCAAACGGCGTAGACCCCCTGGTTGAAGAAGAATTTCGCCAACTGGTCGCTGGAAAACAGGCTCATCTCCAGCTTCTGATCCATCGATTGCAGGATTTTCAATATTTTGACGAAGGCCTCGTGATAGCGCAGGAATTCCTCTTTCAAGGAATCTTCGGTGATCAGGATCCGCTGAAATTTGATCTGCAGCGTTTTTTCCAGGTATTTTTCCAGGATTTCAGACGGCGGAGCCCCCCTTTCCAGGTTAAACTGCGCCAGGAGCTCAGCCAAGTATTCCGTACTCTCCATGTGGGAATTCTAGCACAAGTTAAGACAAATGAAAATCTTTTTTCAACAGGTAAAAAACTTCCATGGTGTTGGCCCGGGTGCTTTCACAAGATCCGCTGCTGTCGATCGTGTAATTAGCCACTTTTAATTTTTCCTTCAACGGGAACTGGGATTGGATGCGTTTTTCCGCTTCCGGGCGGGAGAGCCTGTCCCGGGCTTGGGCCCTGGCGATCTGTATCTCGGGAGAGGTGTAGACGACGACTATTTTCTCGAATTCCTTGTAAATGCCCGATTCCACCAGCAGGGCCGATTCATAGATGAAGAAATCATAGATCCGAGTCGCTTCGATGGCGCGAATTTTTTTCTGGCGCTCCTCGCTGACCAAGGGGTGGACGATGGTGTTGACGAAATTCCGTTTTTCCGGGTCTTCGAAAAGCATTTCGCTGAACTTGGTCTTGTTCAGCCCCTTCTTGCGGTCATAGATCCCGGGCCCGAACTTGGCGACGATCTTCGCCAGCACCGGCGAATCCTTGGCCGCGATGATATTCTTGGCCATGTCGTCGGCGCGCATGGTGTAGCAGCCTTGCTCTTCCAGGACTTTCAGCACAAACGATTTGCCGCAGCAAAAACCCCCGGTCAGGCCGATGATGTGCACGAGCTGGGTCCGCGATTACTTTTTTAGACCCTTGATGAAGTCGGAAAAATTGAAAATGGCGTTCTGGTCGGTGATGATGGCCTGGATATTGGGGGAGAGCAGCTTGACGTATTCGTACTGGATCAGCAGCGGGTTGTCGGCCAGGGCCTTGCCCTTCAGGCGCAGCGATTCGGCCTCGCCCGTGGCCTCGATGATCTTACGCGTCTTTTCCAGTTCCTGGCGCTCCAGCACGTACTTCATGCGCTGGGCTTCCTGTTGGGCGATCTGCTTGTTCTCGATGGCCTGCTGGAATTCGTTGGAGAACTGGACATTGCGCAGCAGCACCTCTTCGCAGATGATGTAGTTTTTTTTGAACGAGTCGCGCAGTGCGTTCTCGATCGCGGACTGGATGAGCATGCGCTTGCCCGAGTAGACGTCGAGCACCGGGTATTCGGAGACGATCATGCGCACGGTCGAGCGCACCTGGGGCCGCAGGACCTTGTTGACGTAATCGACACCGAGGCGGCGGTGCAGCTTGTCGAGATTGTCGCCGTCGGGGTGATAGCGCACCGAAATGTCGAGCAGTACGGTCTGGCCGTCGGCAGTGAGCGCTTGCAACGAGTCGTCGCCCTTGACCTCACCTTCCAGCTGGGCGATGCTCATAGTGTAGGTCCTGGCCCTCATGTCATACACGGTGGGCTGTTCGATCAGGGGGATGAGGAAATAGAAACCCTCGTTTGGGGTGACGCGCAGGTTGCCGGTGGCCTTGTTGAAGATCACGGCTTTTTCGCCGGGGTCGACGATGATGTAGATCTTGAACATGAAAATCAGGACGAATATAACAATCAGAGCAATCAGTATTGTTTTGCCGATGTTTTTGGTCATGTTGCCTCCGCTTTTAATCACTTGTTTAATGTCTTCCATAAATTCAGTCTAATCAATCGCGCTGCTTTTGTCAAGAAATATTGGGCGGCCCTAGCAGCTTGGCTTTCCCCTGCGGATTTTTCCCGGGAATTGTGTCAACTTTCAGGAGCCATCTTTCGTTATAATGATTGCCTGGGCAAAATCGGAGGTTATTGGATGGTTCAGCTATGTTTGATCGCGAGCGGCTGCTGATGGGCGGATGATGAAACCGATGGCTGGAAGCGCGGAGGAAAACAAACATGAACTGGAGCTTGAACACCGGCTGGCATCGCGGATCAAGGACGGAGAAAGGGACGCTTTCGCCGAATTGGTCGGCTTGTACCAGAAAAAAATATTTGTTTTCGCCTACGGATTTTTCCCCAACCGCGAGGACGCACTGGAAATCGTTCAGGAAACTTTCATGAGGATATTCACCAAGATGGATGGCTTTCAACCGCAGCAATCGCTTTCGGGCTGGGTATACCGACTGACCTACAATATCTGCATCGATACCTATCGCAAATTCGCCAAAAAAAATGCTTTGGAAAGCGATTTTGCCGAGGTGTCTGAAAAGCGCTTGGCCATTGTGGAAAACCATCAGGCCGACCTTGAATGCGGGCAAATGAGGGCGGCGATCGATCGGGCCGCCGACGGCCTGTCGCTGAAGCAAAAATCGGTTTTTACCTTGAAATACATACAGGGAATGAAGCTGCAGCAAGTGGCCGAGGTGATGAACATTTCCCTGGGGACCGTGAAAACGCTCCATCATCGGGCCCTGCGTAAAATCAGGCAGGAAGTGGGGGCCGATGCGCGAGGTGAATATGGAACCGTGTCGTAAAATCAGACCATGGCTTGAATGGCTGGCCGCCGATGAGATCGGCAACGGGGAACGCGAACGGGTCGAAGCCCACGTGTGCGAATGCCCCGTTTGCCGCCGCGAGCTGTCAAACTGGCAAGCGTTGCTGGCAACAGCTGGCAAGCGGGAGGCTGTCGTTGAAGCCGAATGCCAGGCAGTCGATTGGGGCGCAGTTTCGGGGAAAATTATGCACAAAATCGACCAGGCGGATAAGGTCATTGCGCTGCCTGGCCGGCGACAGGTTTTTCACTTCGCACCTTGGCTTACTGCCGCCAGCCTGTTGCTGCTTCTGGGAGCGGGGATGTTCTTCTTGACCAGGACACGGCCGGGAATCCTTGCCGGGACGGAAGAGGCCAGGATTTCATCGGCAACCGTGGTGCATCTGCAATCGGGTTTGGCCCGGGAAGAGGTGATCTCCTATCTCCAGCAAAGCCAGTTGATGTTCACCGATTTGCTCAAGGATTGTGCCAGCGAAGAAGTGGCACCGTGGGAAACCCGCTTATATTCGCGAAAAGCCAAGGAATTGCTTCTGAAAAAAAAGTATTTCCAGCAGAACCTGCCGACCGGGGAATGGCTCAAGGTCAGGGATGTCAGCGAGCGGATCGACTGGCTGAATTACGAAATCCTGCAGCTGGAGAACCGGCAGCTTTGCAGCCAGATCGGCCGCCTGCAGCGGATCATGGAAAGTGAAAAATTGCTGCTGAAAATCCGCTTGCTGGAAAGAGAATTCACTCTGCCAACCTATCAAGAGGTCTAAATGAAAAAGAAAATTTTTCTCGTGTTATTGATGGCATGCCTTTGGACGGCGGGTTTGGCGGCCGAGGCCGGTCCCGAAGCCTTTGAAAAAGCCAAGGTGCTGATTTTCGACAAACAATGGGCTGCCGCGTTGAAGCAGTTGGACGAAGTGATCAATAAATATGCCGACAGCCGTTACTACGCGGCAGCGCTGTTTTATCGCGGCAAGTGCCAGGAGGAATTGGGAGAAAAAAAACAGGCCTTGGAAAGTTATGAAAAATTCGTCAAAAATTCGGGAAACAGCAACCTGGCCGAGGAGGCCCGGATCTCGATCCTTGACCTGGCTGCCGGATTTTATCAAGCTGGCGAGAAGGCCTACCTGCAGAAAATATTGGACCTGCTGGGCCATGAAAATAAAGTTGTTTCTTATTATGCCGCCTTCAAGTTGAGTTATTTGCCTGACCGAAAAACCGCCGCCCGGGCGTTGCCCGTGCTGCAAACCATTCTGGATGATGAAAAAGACGAGGAATTGCGCGACCGGGCCAAGATCGCGATCATGCGGATCGATCCCGCCCGGCTCAAGGGAATGGATAGGCAAAACAAAGAAACATCGGGGGAAATGCTCAAGATCCGCGTATTTGAAAAAAACAATCAGCAAGCCGAAGTGTCGCTTAACATTCCGCTGGCGCTGGCCGACCTGGCATTGAAATCACTGAGCCAGGAGCAGAAGCGCGCGTTGCAAAAAAAAGGCTATAACCCGGATGACATCCTGACCCAGTTGACCAGCAAGGGGATGAAGATCGATATCCGGGACAAGGACAGTGTGATTCAAATCTGGGTCGAATGAACCCATCCGAGGAGGAACAATGAAAAAAAGAATCGCAGTTTTGAGTGTTTGCGTGGCTGTTTTTTTGATTGGTTTCGTTTCGGCGGCCGGGCTTTTTGCCACCGCGGACGATGATTACAAGGTCATTAAGAATGCCGTTAAAGGTTCGGAAGGCTCGCAAGCGAACCGGAATGACGTGCACTGGTTAAAAATCGTGGTCAGCGACAAAGCCGAGGCCAAGGAAAAAGTAAAAATTTCCCTGCCCATTTCCCTGGTGGAGATGATGATCAATGCCTACCCGGAAGAGAAGTTCAGGGTTGAACACGGCTGCCAGATCGACATCAGGAAAATCTGGAATGAGTTGAAAAAAGCCGGTCCGCTGGCGCTGGTCGAAGTCGAAGATCACGGGGAAACCGTAAAAATCTGGTTTGAGTAAGCCGCACGGCCAGCCGGCCGAAGTTGGATATTCGCACGAATCCATTTGACAGGAAGCTTCGCCGATCGTTAGTTAACGAATAGGTTAGGATGGCATCACCATGAGGGTCGTATCACTAGATGTCTCACAAGGCTTCGGCATAGTGATACGACTAGACGCCTCGGGAGACCTTAGCGTAGTGATAGCATCACTATGCTGAGCCTTTGCGAAGCATCTAGTGATGCTATTTTGAATTAAATTTACAAAATATTGGATTATGAAGCGGGTGGGGGAAACGCCGCAGCCGACCAAAAAACTCGTCACCCCCGTTTTCATTTAGGACGAAAATATGTCATGTTGGGAACCGCGATAGTAAAGGATAAATATCGCTTGCTATATTTGATCACCACGTTTGGTCTATTTTTTATGATTCTTTTTATTCGTGCGGCGAAACTGGAGTTTGGCATGTTTTATGCGACTCTAGGTTGAAAACTTATGATTGCCGAGGAGGTGCGGGATGAAAAGAATGGCATGGGGAGTTTTTATAATTATTTTTTTCCTTTTTCACTGCGCTACGAGCAGAGTATCGGTTTCGGGCTCCAAGCCAGCCGGCGGGGAATCTTATGTCAGTTGCCTGGCTCGCGGCATGCGCTCGCTGGGAGATAAAAAATACGATGAAGCCATAAGCGCTTTGCAGCAGGCAAGCATGCTGAAGCCGGATTCGGATAAGGCGTACAACTTCCTGGGGATCGGCTATTTCATGAAAAAGAACTTTGCGGAAGCAGTGAAGTGTTTCCAGAAGGCCTTGGCCATCAATCCGGCTTATGCCTCCGCCGTATGCAATTTGGGAAACCTCCAGTTCGAGACGGGGGAGGTTGACGCGGCGGTGGCGACACTTAGCAAGGGCATCGCGGAGTTTGCCGACAATGTCGCTTTGCATTTCAGCCTGGGAAACATTCTGCTGCACAGGGGAGAGATCGACGAGGGTTTCGCCCATCTGGCCAAAGTCATGGAACTGGATCCCGGGTACCTGGGTCGGGCAAAAAGCTTTTCCCTGGAAACGTCGGCGAGCGACATCCCCCGGACAGAGATATTCTTCCGCTATGCCCGTTTGTACGCTTCGGTCGGCAACCTGGAGAAAACGCTGGAATACCTGGGCAAAGCGAAAGAATCGGGATTCAACGATTGGAAACGGATCCGCCAAGACGATGCGTTTGCCGCTCTTCGCGAAGACCCGCAAGTCAAAAAGTATTTCGAATAGATCGTCCTTAAGCTTTCCCTGATCAGCTCTGCCGGTTTTGTCCCTGATTGACAGCAGGCGATATTCCCATTACAATCGTTTTGTGCTGAGGCGTGTTTCACGCAGAGTGAAATTGCCGGCCATTTTTTAAAAACATGGGAAACAGGTGATGGGCGATCAGAGACCGCGAACGTTCCTTATTTATCTCCTTTTTTTCTTTTCCGGAATCAGCGGCCTGATCTACGAAGTGATATGGGTGCGGATGTTCGGCAACCTGTTCGGCAACACCATTTATTCGGCGGCGATCGTGACGTCCGTTTTCATGCTGGGGCTTGGCATCGGGAGTTATTTTGCCGGCATCTGGAGTGACCGCAAATATAAACAAGGGAAATCGATTACGTTCTTTAGAATTTATGGTTACACTGAATTGGGAATTGCCATTTTTGCATTGCTCGTTGCGTTAACCTTTCCAGCTCTCAAAGGATTCTCGGGATCTTTCGCCAACTATGCAATGGATGCGCGCGGGTGGTATCATCTGTCATTGGCTTCACATCTTATCCAATTTCTGGCTGCCATTATCCTTATGTTGCCGGTTACCACACTGATGGGGGCGACGCTGAGCCTCCTGATCCGGCAGCTTCTCGTTGGGGAGGTGAAGGCGGCCGGCTGGAAAATCGGCGTGCTGTACGGCTTCAATACCGCCGGGGCGGCATTAGGATGTTTTTCCACGGACCTTTTCTTGGTTCCAAAGATAGGTCTCTTGCGTTCGCAACTGCTTGCGATTGCGATAAATATCGCAGTGGGATTTGCGGTAATAATCCTCACAAGAAAGGCGTCTGTTTATGGACCCCAAGTTATCCTTTCCGAATTCCCGGTTCACGAGAGCGAGGTTTCTAAGCCTCCGCTTCCTTCCGGGATAGTAACAACCATTGCCTTGGCGCTGTTTTTCTCAGGTTTTGCTTCGATGGGAATGGAGATTGTCTGGTTTAGATTGCTGAGCGCTTCCCTAGGCGGATTCCGGGTGGTTTTTTCACTGATGTTGACGGTTATCCTCATCGGGATTTGGCTGGGCTCGCTGGCCGGGGGCTATTCGGTCAAGCGTTGGGGCAAGCCCGTTGAACGCTACATGCTTGCCCAGGCTGTTTTTATTTTTTCAACGCCCCTCCTGCTTGTCGCGTTCAACGGCATTACCGCGGAAGCTTATCTAATGAAGCGTTTTTTGCAGCTTCCTTCTGCTGCAGGATTATCATGGCTTACCCAAATTTGGGGCATTTTGCGTCCGATTTTGGAAGTCATTGGCTTGCCCTCATTTCTCATCGGTTTCTCGTTTCCATTGGCCAACGCCTGTGTGCAGCGCCTGGAGCGGAGCGTGGGCCGCCGGGCCGGCGGCCTATACCTGGCAAACACACTTGGAGATGTTTTTGGAGCAATTGTCGCCGGATTCATTCTGCTGCCAAATCTGGGAAGTCAACGCAGCGTTCTCTTACTATGTTTTGCTTCCAGCCTCGTCATCCTTTCCCTGCAAGTCGCCAAGGTGAAAGAACGGCCGGCTGTTCATTGGCGGGCAAAATATGGTCTTTTTGTTATTTGCATGATCCTTTCCTGCGGCATTTTTATTTCCTGGAGCCTGTTGCCAGCTGATTATCTTATTATCAAAAGTTTTTCTCGTATTTCAGCCGACCAGCGAATTCTTACTTCCAGCGAAGGATTAAATGAGATACTAATGGTCATAGAGAATCCTTCTGGCACGCGTTTCCTCTATACTAATGGACATTCGATGTCGGGCACTTCTTTTAAAGCGCAGCGTTACATGAGAGCATTTGTGCATATACCACTTCTACAGATGAGTTCTCCCCAATCGGTGCTCGTGATTTGTTTCGGGATTGGGAATACGCTCCATGCCGCTTCCCTACATCCGACAATCAGCCATCTTGATACTGTCGATCTCTCGGAACAAATACTGAACCGCGCTGTGTATTTCCGGGAGAGCAACCGGGATATCCTTGCAGACAAAAGAGTCTCGGTTTTTATTAATGATGGCCGGCTCCATCTCCAGATGATGCCGCCTGCTCATTATGACCTGATAACTCTCGAGCCGCCCCCCATTGCCTTCGCCGGTGTTTCCTCGCTTTATTCCCGGGAATTTTACAGGTTGGCGCGGAGCCGCTTGAAGAAGGGTGGATTCGTAACTCAATGGCTGCCTTTGTACCAGGTCTCCCCAACCGTAGGCTTGTCGATTGTTCGGGCATTTCTTGATGTCTTCCCCAACGCCGTGTTGCTTTCTGGAATGCAGAATGAACTGATTATCATGGGGAGAGCAAGCCCCCAGTCGGTTATAGATCCCGATTTGTGTTCGACCAATATCGGCAAAGCTCCTTTAGTTCAAGCCGATCTCAATCTGATTAAGATGGGAACATTAACGGAAATTATCGGGACATTCGTGGCCAACAGTGCGGATCTGCAACGGGCAACACTCCACGTTGAACCGGTAACCGATGACAATCGTTCCATGGAATACGGCATGCTTTCCAAATTCTCCGATACGAGTCTGCCGCCGGAATTGTTTCATGTGGATGGGATTGCCGCCTGGTGTCCAAACTGTTTCGAGAACGGAAAGCCTCGCGCCAGCATCATTTCAATTAGTAAATATTTGGCAGCCCTGAACATACTTTACCGCAGTGATACTTTTCTATTGTTTAAAAAGGTTTGGGGAGTTATGGGTGGCAGCGACATCGATTTCATCGACCGTGACGGCAGCCTGGGGACTGTTGTAAGCCGTAATCCATATCTGCTGGAAGTTCTTTCTTCCCCGCTGACAGGTTCCCTGCAAAAAATAGTGTTTCGTAATATGGATGGCCCTTGGTCGATTCAAAATGTGAGCGAAATTTTTTATCCCGATGCAGTCACAAATATCAGGATAGCGATGAAACATTTGCGTTCTAACCACCTGCTCGATTCGATCGAATATTTTGAAAGAGCTGTCGAATTGGATGAAAACAATGTATCCGCCCGCTTCGGCCTGGGTTACGCGCTTTTCTATGCCGGAGATTACCAGGGGTCGCAGGAGCAATATCGGCGCGGGCTGGCCGTTGCCCCGGAAAACATCGAGGCGCGGCTCAGCCTGGCCTCTGTTTTCCGCCGGGCCGGCATGAAGGATAATGAGGCGGAAGAACTGCGGCATGTGCTGCGCATCGACCCGTGTTGCGCGCAGGCGGTCGAACGGCTCCATGGGCGCCTATAGGCTGCCGGCGCCTCGCCCATTTTCGGCCAGTTGATTTTTATTTTAAAAGGATTAAGATATTTTAATGAAAAAAAAACAACTTCCCAGGTTCAATTTTGATTAAGAACAAGTTGGCGGCGCTATTTTTAGTTTTTTTTATTTTCTTGAGTTCCATTCATTATGCTGCTAAAAAAGTTGTTTTTGAAATAGTGGATCCTGAAAAAATAGACGCCTTGAACGAAAAAGCCGTAGATTTTCTGCAGTCTGACTTTGACAAAATTCTGATGCAGGCTAACCAGTTTGCCAGTGAAAAAGAATACCTCAAGGCTGCTCAGTGCTATCTGGCACTCTTGAAGTTCAACCTTAATGATTCCACCACTATCTATAATCTGGCCTGCTGCTATGGGCGGTTGGGAGAAGCCAATTTGGCGGTCAAATGCCTGGTTATGGCGGTCAGAGCAGGTTTTCGCGATTTCAAACTGCTGAAAAGCGATAAGGATTTCGATGGCATCAGAATTACTCCGGAATTCATGAAATTATTGTCCCGGGTCCCTCTCTGGGAAGATAGCCGTAGCGATGTGATCTATGTGCGGACCAGCAAGTTATTGGAATTGCTGGTCAAACTCCCTCAAGGATTTGATCCCTCCCATAAATACCCTTTACTGATCGGGCTGCATGGGAATGGAGGCAATCCCGAACAAATTCTGGAGGTAATGAACAATACCTTGAAAAAAGAGCCGGTGATTTTGGAAGCGCCACAGGGTGCTTATCCCAATTTCTCGCAGCTCCGCGGCCAGCATTATTCCTGGGAAATACAGACCCGGAACCGGGAGTTGTGGAAAATAGGCGATCCCCTGGCAATAGAAAATCTATACGAAGTGATCCGCGTGATAAAGGAAAAATACCCGATCTCGGAAGTCTATATCCTGGGATTTTCCCAGGGCGCGGCTTACGCCTTCCTGTCTGGTTTCAAGTATGCGGAGACGGTCGCCGGAATAATCAGCATCGGCGGGTTGTTCCCCGAGACCGACACTGAATTCTCCATGCTGAAAGAGAAGGAAATTGAAAATGGGAAAAAATTCAGGGTTTTCATCGCCCAAGGCAACCATGACCCCTTGCTTCCAGTAGGCTTGGGAGCCAAGACCGCTGCAAAATTAAAAAAGTACGGTTACGAAGTGGAGTACCAAGAATACGAAGGCGGGCACGAAATCAGCCCTGAACTTTTAAAAAAAATATACGCCTGGATGATAAAGAAATAGCTGCTGACCGTTCCCGGCGGTTTATCAGAAAAAGGGCCTCAAGCCGGGCCGCCGGCGTCGAGCATGATCTGTTGGATGCGGGCGATGGAGTCTTCGCTGTCGCTCAATATCCCTTCGCGCAGCTTCATGTTGTCGAGCAGCTGCAGGGCCAGATTTTTCAGCTGATTGCCGGCCGGGTCTTTTTTGTGCATGGCCACCATCTTTTTTATCAGGGGGTGTTCGGGATTGATTTCGAAAACGCGTTTGGAGAGCTGGTAGTCCTTGTTGACCATTTTCATGATTTTTTCCATCTGCACCGATGGACCGTCGGCCGGGTTGAGCAGGAGGCAGGGGCTGTCGGTCAGGCGCTTGGAGATTTTGACCTCTTTGATCTGGTCGCCATAAATGGTTTTCAGATAGGTGATGAAACCGTCCACGTCCTGCAAATAAGCCGTGTCCGTGGCCGTGGTTTTTTCTTCCAGGGGGATGTCGGCGCTTTCGGCCATCTTGAATGTTTTTTTGTCATACTCGCGCAGGTGGTCGAGGACGAATTCGTCGATGGGGTCGAGCAGGAAAAGCACTTCAAACTCTTTTTTGCGAAAAATTTCCAAGGCCGGGTTTTTTTCGATCGTCTGGCGGTCCGACCCGCCGAGGAAATAAATTTCCTTCTGTCCCGCGGGCATGCGCTGGATGTATTCGTCCAGATCGGTCAGGTCGTCTCCGGTTGTCTTGGAACTGGAAAAGAGCAGCAGCTTGGCGAGTTTCTCCCGGTTGTCGGTTTCGCTGACGGCTCCCTCCTTGAAATTTTTGCCGAAATTCGTCCAGATGGCCAGGTATT
>JAPKZM010000252.1 GCA_026393775.1 Candidatus Aminicenantota bacterium | reverse complement strand
TCTCAGGGTCAGGTCGGCGTTCAACTGGCAGGAGATGCGGTCCACGGGATAGAGGCGCATGTTTTTCCCCTGCAGGTTGAAAGTCAGACCCTGCAATTGGCCACGATCGATCTCCAGTCGGCCGTTGCCTTCGACTGGGCCGCCACCCATTTCCCCGCTCAGGGACTGCAGGTTGAATTTCATGCCGTCAAAGGTCAGGGTGGCTTGAAAATTGTCCAGGGAATGGGAGAAACTGGGCAGAGAGAGCGTTTGGCCGGAAAACACGGCCACACCGCGGCTGCGCAACCTTCCCCTCTCGCCGGAATAAATTTGCCCGAGCAGGCGCATGGTCCCGGAGTTGTTCCTCCAGGGAATCAGCAGGTTCAGGTCCATGAGACTCAGGTTGAATTGACCGCTCAAGCGGGAATCCTGGCGGCTGAGGTCAAAGGTCAGCGGCGATGTCCCGGCCGGACTGAGCAGCGCGCCGCTGCCGCTGGCGGTAAAATTGCTGAAATCGGTCAGCACGCTGGCCTTGCCATTGAAGGAGAATTCGTTGCCTGAGGAAACAAAGAGCCTGGCCGAGCGGCAGGAGATCTCCAGCGGGTCGCGCAGGAATTCCCCGCTGCCGTTGACTTCGATATCGGCCAGGCCGTTGACCTTGTCCGTGATGCGGCCGATGTCAATGTGTTCGATGCGGCCGTTGATGGCGAATTTCCTTTGCCGGTAATCGATGGCCACGGCCGCGTTGCGGGTGCTGCCCCCTTTGTAGCCGAACTGGAGGCCGCTCAACTCGACGCCGTTCAGGTCGGAGCTTAAGGAGCTGCTGACCTGGTCGAGCGGCAGCCCCATCAATTCCAATCGCGGTGCTTGGAACGAGCCCTGCAGCGAGGGCCATTCGCGGTCGTGGCGCTTCTGGTAGGTGAAGGCGCCGGCGATTTCTCCGTGCAACGCCAGAGTGTTTCCTAAAATTTTCAATATTTTCCCGCCGTCGCCGCGGACATTCTGAAAATGGATGGTGGAGGTACGATCAACGATTTCCAGTTTCGCCAGCGCCTGCAGATCGGGAGCCGAAATAATAAAGTCACCCTGGGCGCGGAGCTGGCTGACCCGGACATCCCCTTTTAGTGAATCGATGGCTTGCTGGTTGGCCAGGAAGTTCTGGGCAATGAAATGGCTCTTGCTTAGCTTGTTGCCCGGCTGGTTGTTGATTTCCAGTGAGAAGCTGCCATTGCCCTGGCTCAGCTTCCAAGGCAGCAGGTTGATGCCCAGATAAAAGGCCGAATAGGCCGTGATGTTCTCCATGTTTTTCAAAGAGACGTTGATCTTCATGTCCAGGGTCCGCTGCCGGGAGTCGACCCGGCCGCTGATGTCCAGCTGGCCGCAGTTCAATTGCAGTTCTCGGCCCGAAAAGGTGATCTGTCTCTTTTTTTGATCGCGCTGGAAATCAATGGTTCCCTTGGCCACGAACGGCAGGCTCAGCGGCCGGGCCTGGGTGGCGTCCAGGTTGGCCTGGCCGGTGATGAAGTCATCGGTGATCTTGAATGCGCCGCTGCTGACGATCCCGGCCAGCGGGGCATCTTCGCCGATGGAAAGGATGTTGGCCAGGTAGGCGGCCGGGATATCATGGATGGCGATATCGATCTCCCCGTTCTTGCTGGCGACCTGCACCCAGCCCCGGCTGAGCGGCGTGTCAAAGGCGGCTTCGAGAGCGAGATCGCCGCTCAAGTCGTTCCAGCTCATGTTCCCCGCCAGATTGGAGCAGGGATTGTCCTTCATCACGCAGGTTGGCGAAGTGAAGTCGGCTTTGATCTGGATTCGATTCTTGACGTTTTTGACGATCTGGGCGCTGGCGTAGGTCAATCCTTTGACGGTGAGATCATCCAGCAGGAGGCGCAGGATATTTTCCGGATCGCCCTGGGCGGAAGTATTTAAATAAAATGATCCGTCCGGCAAGATCCGGCCGTTGAGGTTGAACTGGATATCCCGGGTCCGCCACCGCAGCCGGCTGATCTTCCAGATGCCGCTCTGCTGGCGGATTTCGCCATCCAGGTCCCCCTCCAGAGTGAGCGGCTCGTCGTTGACTGGGAATTGGATCTTTAAATGGGGCGAGTTGAGTTTAAAAGCCAGGCCATCGATCAATGGGCCCGATCGCAAATCGAAATCGAGCAGCTGCAGGGCGATAGCCCCGCTCTTGAAGCGGATCTCGCCATGAAGGAGGTCGATGTGTTTGACAATGAAAGTGGATGCGAGATTTCCACTGCCTAGGTCTATTTTTAGCAGATTTTCATTGAGCAAAAAGACCGGTTTTTCAATGGCGATATTGATGGATTTCTTTTTGCGGAAAAGGGAAGTGAAGGGCATGGTGATGGTGACATTGGCAAAAGAGATTAGATTGTCATTCTGGACGGGTAAATTTTCGATGTTCTTGATTTCCAGGCCCAGGGGGAAAAGAGAGAGCTTCAGGTCGCTGAACTGAATCTTATACTGGCTGCCGGAGACGATACTGCGGAAGATGTAAAATTTCGTCGCGTAGAAAAGTCCGGCACAGCTTAAAAGTATAAAAAAAAACCGAAGAGGATTTTATACTTTTTCTTCATCGGTCAAGTTTTGACTTTTTCCCAGTCTTTCAGGAAGCGTTCCATGCCGTTGGCGGTCAAGGGGTGGGATAAGAGTTGGGATAGGGTGGCGAAAGGGATGGTGGCTACGGCAGCGCCGATCTTTGCCGCCTGGACGAAATGGAAGGGATGGCGCACCGAGGCGACGATGATCTCGGTAGCCAACCCGTAGTTATCGTAGACCATGGCGATATCTTCGACCAGCTGCATGCCGTCGCCGGAGATGTCATCGACGCGCCCCACAAAAGGGGATATGTAGCTGGCCCCGGCCTTGGCTGCCAGCAGCGCCTGGGACACCGAAAAAATCAGGGTGACGTTGGTTTTGATGCCGCGCCCGGTCAGGGTTTTAACCACCTGCAGCCCCTCCAGGTTGATCGGCACCTTGATGATCACGTTGGCGGCGATGGCCGCGTACTCTTCGGCCTGGGCGATCATGTCTTTCACTGTTGAAGCCGTGACTTCCACGGAAACGGGGCCGGGAATGATGGCGGTGATCTCCTTGATCAGGGGAATGAATTCGCGCTTCTCCCTGGCGATCAGGCTGGGGTTGGTGGTGACGCCGTCGATGACGCCGTACTCCAGGCCTTTCTTGATTTCAGCGATGTTGGCCGTGTCCAAAAATATTTTCATGCCGTTTCTCCAATAGTCCTATTTATTATAACAGAAGGCAAGAAGTAATGAAAGTCATCGGCATGAAAAAAACGGGAGCAGGCTTGCCTCCTGCCCAGGAATCAGCAAACCTGCCCCGATCGAAGGCACTTGTCGGTTATCGTTTTTCCTTGGCCTTGGCGGTCGAGCCGGAGCTTGAGTGCGAAGCGCTCGAAGACGCCCCCCCCCAGGTACGGGCCGGGGCGGAGGAGGAGGTGTGGGATGAATGATTGGCTTGGGCGGTCGGACGGCTGCTGGCGAAGCCATAGGCGCGGACGCGACCGCTACTGACGCTTTCGTTGCCGCGGCTCGAGCTGCCGGCGTAGCTGCGGATGGTCGAGCTCTGGTTCGGGAATGCGCGGGTTGAGTTGCCGGCTCTTGCCGCGGTGCGGTCAGTGCCATAATTGGAGCGATAGGAATAGCCGTTTAGCCGATATCCCGAATCAGTCTGAATGTTGGTACGGACGCTGGCATAGCGGATCGGGCTGGCCGGGGTGAAATTGTCGGTCGTGCTCCCGGTGCTGGCGGTCCGGGATTCGTAGGAACGGTAGGAAGCGCGATCCATGCCGTCGGTATGGCTGCTGGCGATGCCGGTCGCATGACTTTTGTATCCGGCCGTATTCTCGCTGCGCAAGAGCGCCATGTAGGCCGCTTCATCCTTTTTCTTCTTGGCTTCTTTTTCCCGACTTTCCTTGGACGAGGAGGATTGGCTGGAACTTGTCACCGTGTCACGCGCTCTGGCTGCGTTGTCCGAAGACGATGACTGGGAGGAGCTTGAGGAATCGTCGCGCGTTTTGGCTGCATTGTCCGAAGACGATGACTGGGAGGAGCTGGAAGAATCATCGCGTGTCGACGTTTTGGATCGCGCCGGTTTATTGCTGCTCCCGGTGGAATCGGAAGAATCGTCGCTATAGGTCTTTGAATTTTTCCCTTCATCCCTTTTGTGGTAGACACGCGGGGAGTAATTGCTGCCAGTGTCGCTGGATTTATTGTACCGGTAAACGGTAGTTCTCCCTGTCTCGGCAGTTTCATTGCTGACCTTGTATTTTTCCTTGGACACGATGCCGTTCTGCTTGTAGGCCACGGTCTTGCCGCGGGCGTTGATGACCGAAATCTGGGCAGCGGCCGGCCGTTCACTGGGGGCGGTGCCGTGGTAGGCGATGAGCCTGGCGCTTTTGGGATCAAAATTGTTCTTGTGAATGGCTGCCTGCATGGCGTTGACGGCCGTGAGTTCGTTTTTGCGGATGATGATGGTGGAACGGGAGTTGTGCGGGATGCCGTGGCGGTAATCGTTATTGCGGTCCCAGCGGTTGTTGACGATGACGACTGGATGGTTCCACCAGCTCATCGGGCACCAGCCGTAGTAATCGTTGTCCCAGAACCAGGAGACCCAGGCCGGCGACCAGTGGTAGGCGGGGATCCAGTACCAGCCGCTGGCGTAATTCCAGTGCCAGCGTCCGTAGTGGTGGGTGAACCAGCCGCACTGGTCATAAGATGTCCAGACATAGCCGTAGAAGGGATGATACATCCAACGGCCATTGGCATACGGCATCCAGTCAGCGTTGCCGTAATACGGGGCCCAGACATAACAGTTGAACTCGGGCATGTATGTCCAGTTCCCGGAGCGGGACATTTCGTATTCATAGTCCTCGTAGCCGCTTTGCAGATAGCGAGAGGTCCCGTAGCGGGCATACCCCTGCTCGCGGTTCTGGCTTTCGTTCCAGCGGTCGAAATCGTCTTTTTCCGATGCGTAAAAGTAGTATGGTCTTTCCTCTATCCGGCCCTGGGACATGACGATTTTCTGGTTTTCCCGCACGTTGCGGCTGTTGGTCTGGCCCGAGACTTCGGCGTTCCCTTCCATGACGTAGACCTCGGTCAGCGAATTTTCATCGACATTGATCCGATAAAGGCCCTTGTCCAAAAGGAAAATGCCGCAATCGGGAGTCTGGATCTCGATGCTTTTTTCGTTGTCCAGGTTCTCGATGTCCAAGTAGATGGCGCCCTTTTCAACGCGGGCGATCAGGTCGGTCCGGCGCAGCTGCGGGACACCCAGCAATTGGACCGTGGTGTCCGAGTCCAGGCGCAGGTAATTCAAGCGGCCCAGGTAGATTCCCAGGCGGCCGGCGGTGGTGCCGACTGTATCTTTTTCAAACAGGGGCAGGTTGGGGGTCGCCTCTTCATAGCCTTCGTCGTAGGAGCGTTGGACGAAGCCTTCGCCTTCTATATTCTTGATGCGGACGACCTTGGCATTGTCGTAATACTTGGCTTCATTGTCGGTGTTTTCCATATTGTCGGCCCATGAGACGCCGGCCAATAACATCAGACTTGCAATGGCAACCATGATCTTTTTCATGTTGACCTCCTATATATCTCTTAAGTGAATGCAAATTCATTGCCAACTTTTTTTGGCATATTCTGTCCTTATTTTATGACACTTGGCGGTAAAAGCGCAAATTATAGGACAAGTGCCCGGTTAACGGGCAATCGGCTGTAAAGACCGGTCAACTTGCGCAGGCGCTGGCCGATTTCTGGGGTCAAGGCTCCCTGAGTTAATTTCCAGCTCCAATTTCCGACTCCCTGTCCAGGTGTATTCATGCGAAAATGTCCGTCGTAGCCAAGAATGTCCTGCGCCGGGAAAATCGCCAAGCCGGCGATCGATTGCATGGCCAGGCGGATAAACTGCCAGTGAAATTCGTCGCGATGCGCCACGCCAAGGTAATCCAGAACATATTGCTTGGTCTGGGGGTTGGTTTCCTGGCCGTAAAACCAGCCGTTGCTGGTATTGTTGTCATGGGTCCCGGTATAGACCAGGCAGTTGCTGCTGGTAAAATTGTGAGGCAAATAGGGATTGTCGTTTTGGCCGTCGAAAGCGAATTGCAGGATCTTCATCCCCGGGAATCCCAGACTGTCGCGCAAGGCTTCCACGCCCAGGGTAAGTTCGCCCAGGTCCTCGGCGACCAGGGGCAGCCGGCCGAGCTTTTTTTGCAGATGGTCGAAAAATGCCTTCCCCGGTCCGGGCAGCCAGTGGCCTTTGACCGCGGTTGGCTCGTCGGCCGGGATAGCCCAGTAGGTGTCGAAGCCGCGGAAATGGTCGATGCGTAAGACGTCGACCAGTCGCAGCAGGTGGCCGATGCGGGCCGTCCACCAGTCCATGGTCGGGGCATGGAGGGTTCCTCCCTCCTGCCAGCGGTATAAAGGATTGCCCCAGCGCTGGCCGGTCGGACTGAAATAGTCGGGAGGCACGCCGGCCACGGACGCGGGCAAGCCGCTGCTTTTATGCAGCTCGAATATCTCGGGATGGGACCAGGCGTCGGCGCTCTCAAAATTGATGTAGAAAGGGATATCGCCAATGATGCGCACGCCCTGCCGGTTGGCATATTCCTTCATTTCCAGCCATTGCCTGAAGAAAACGAACTGCTCGAATTGCCGGAAATGGATGGCCCCGGCCAGCTCCTTGCGCCAGCGATCCATGGCGGCCGGCTGGCGGCGTGCGATTTCCTCCGGCCAGGTCGTCCATTGCATGGTGTTGAAATGATCGGCCAGGGCCCGGAAAAGGGAGTAGTCGTCCAGCCAGTGCCGCTGTTCAAAGCAAAAACGCTCGAAAATATTTTTTTCGTCGGGGCTACGCCGCCCAGCGAACGAGCCGGCCGCTTTTGCCAGCAGGGACGCTTTTCGCTGGGCGGTTCCGGCCAAGTCAACGAAGTCGCTGTTTTGGCCGTCTGCGCTTTCACACAATTGTTCTGCACTGAGCCAGCCCTGGGAGTGCATTTTTTCCGGATCGATCAGCAGTTCATTGCCGGCCATGGCCGAGGGCGAGGAATAGGGCGAAAAATGCCAGTGCGGACACACCGGTGCCAACGGCAGGACCTGCCAATAAGACTGACCGCTGGCCGCCAGAAAATCGCTGAAAGCGGCCGCCTCGCGGCCGAGAGTGCCACAGCCGTATTTTCCGGGCAGGGAGGTGATGTGCAGCAGCAAGCCGCTGCCCCTTCCCTTGTTCATGGTCTTGATTTTCGCTTCAACGCCGTCCGCTGGAGAAACCGCTGCCTTATTCAAGTTCTTTTCCTATATTTTCATTATAAATAACGGTGCGATTGCGCCCCGACTCTTTGGCGAAATACAATGCTTTGTCGGCGTGGTTCAATATTTCCTCCTCGTTCAGCCCGTGTTCCGGGTAGGCGGCCAGGCCGATTGAGATGGTCAGCTTCTTCAACGGCTGGAATTCGGCGCCGGGGAACACCTTCTTTTCAACGCTTTCCCGCAGTCTCTCCGCGGCCAGGTAGGCCCCGACCTTGTCGGTGTGGGGCAGGATGATGACGAACTCGTCGCCGCCGTACTTGGCCAGCAGGTCGGTGGTGCGGAATTTGCTCTTCATGATCGACCCGAGGCCTCTCAAGGTTTCCGAGCCGCGCATATGGCCGTTGTGGTCGTTGAAATTCTTGAAGAAGTCGACGTCGAACATGATCAGCGCGTAACCCTGGTTGTAGCGCTGCGCCTTTTTTGTTTCCAATTTGATCAGCTCGAAAAAATGCATTTGGTTGTACAAACCGGTCAGGCCGTCGGAGATGGAGAGCTCCTGGGTCTGGTTCAACAGCTCCTTGAGCAGGGTTTCGTTGGTATGCAGGTTTTTCGAAAGGTAGCCGGATACGAAATAAGTGAAAATGAACATGATGTCGAAGGTCAGCATGGCCATGATCTGCTGGCTGTAGAAAAAAGTCTCGCCTTTTTGCAGCAGGGTGATGAGCAGCACGAGAACGATGACCGTCAGGGTGATGCGAAAGGCCTGGTGGTAATCGGTCAGGAAGGTGGCGATCATGATGTAGACAATGAACATGGCGATGACCGGGCTGTCCAGGCCGCCGGAGAAAAAAACGATCAGGGCAATGGCGACCAGGTCGAAGAAGAGCTGCCTGGAGATAACCGACAGCAGCTGGTCGTAGCCCACTCGGCGTTCGGTCGATTTTTCCTTCTGGCGGACATCGAGGTGGAACAGGAGGTTGACGATGAGCGGCAGCAGGAAAACCAGCAGGGCGTTCTGCCAACTGATCAGCGAGCTCCCGGCCAGGAAATTGTACGACAGGAAAAAGAGCATGATGAAAACGGGATAAAACATGCGAATGCGGATCAGCCAGTGGTTTTTTTCAAACAGGTGCTTCAGGGCCAGGACTTCCGGTCCCTGCATCGGCGGCTGCGCCGGCTGCTGATCGATCATCCTCATAAAGTATTTTCTTTTGGGGAAAAAGTCAAATATTTTATTGCAGTTGCCGTCGAAAAATATTAAAATAGCGCCTGATATTTTTTTATGGAGGCGAAACTTGTATAAACGAACGCGGTTTTATGACTTCACGTACTACAATTTCATCGGCACCTGGGCCTGGATCCTGCACCGGCTGGCCGGCCTGGCGTTGATCTTTTACCTTTCCCTGCACATCTGGGTCATCAACAGCCTGACCTACGGCGAGCAGACGTTCAACCA
>JAPKZM010000002.1 GCA_026393775.1 Candidatus Aminicenantota bacterium | reverse complement strand
CCTGCTACCGCAGTATCCGTTACCAATTTATAGCTATCCTGGTCGCCCCTCTTTCCTATCATTCCTGTGATAGAACGCATCCCTCCCTTGATCAAATTATAAACAGCTTTGTCCTCTTTTGGTTTGGCTTGATCAAAGTTATACTGTGATACCTTGAGCTGTGTGCCGGGACGCATGGTTATCTCGCTGTTGTCGGTAAACTTGATCCGGGCATAGGTCTTTTTTTCGGTTACCAGTGTATCGCCCTGTTCAACCGCAGAATTTGTGGACAAGACCCTCGTCGTTCCATCCGCCTTTTTTGCAAATAGCGGCCCGCTCAAATGCGCAACCCTGCCCACCTCTGTTTCGGCAAAGGATACAGAGCTTAAAATCAGCACAAGGAACAGTGCCAGCAGGCTAATTGCAGAAATTTTTACCCTTATCGCTCCCAGTTTTCTCATAGGTCTTCTGTTCTCCACTCTTCGTGCTTTCCTCAGACTTGTCGTCTTCCTGATCATCGGAAGACCCCCCGTCCAATGTTTCTATCGTCACCATTCCCCCAGCCGTCCCAAGTGCGACGACCGTATTTCCGGTCGCGACCGTATTGCCAGTCACACCTGAAGCCTCGGTCGATGAAGCCGCCGGCGGGGTGGGTGTCGGAGATGTCCCGCCGGACAGACCGACGAGGGCCGGATAGGTTACGCCTTCCGTAATGTTCCAGGTGTTCACAAAATCCCATCCGGTAAAGGTGGCCTGTTGTTTCATCTGGGCCGTCGTCTTCCCCGTACCGCCGGCGCTGGTTGCCCGACCGGACATCTGCGTGTCCCAGTAACTTCCAACAACGGGGTTGGTCCCTGTGTTAAAGTTCCCCCCTATAAGCCCGCCGATGGGAGTGCCTCCGGTGACCGTCCCCGTGCTGTATGAATTGGCGACGCTTGAGGCAGCGCCCCAGTTACACCCAACCAGCCCGCCGACCCACCCGGATGATGTCCCGGAGACGTTAGCCGTGCTGTATGAATCGGTGATCGTGCCGGCATTCAACCCCACCAATAATGCCTTGTCCGGTAACTGTTCCAGTCGTGTAGCAATTCTCGATACTGGCACCGGTATGCGCCACCAGTCCGGCCGTTTGATCGCCGCCCGTGATATTCACATTCACCAACCCGACATTCCGGATGATATTTGTTGGACCACCGATTGTGCCGCCGAACATGCCAATATAACTCGTCCCGGGGCGGTTGATAAACAGTCCTGAGATGGTGCGGCCGAGTCCGTCGAAGGTGCCGGTGAATGATTGTGCAGGGATTAAGGTGTTATCGCCTAAGGGCACAAAACCTGCACCTCCGTTCCAGCCTACGGTTGCGCTCGCGTCGATGTCTTTGCCGAGAGCATATTTCCCCGCGAGGTTCGTGTTGATGGCTTGAAGGTTATTGACGGTATTGACCAGCATGTAGGCCGTCGGAACGACGCCGGTGAAGTTGCCGGAATAGTCCGTCGGCGTTCCGTAGCCGGCGGGCGGGTTGTAGTAGATCGACGCGGCGCCTCCCCCCGTCAGGGTCGCAGAACCACCGGTGAAGAAGACATTCCCGGCGCCACTCCCGCCCGAATCGGCCCTGAGAACGAGGCTGCCGCCGGCGTTGTTGGTGAGGACGGCGTTTATCCAGATATCGTTGTGTGCGCTCAGGGTCAGCCTATTGGCGCTCGTCCAGGTCACGTTGTCGTTGACCGTGATGTCTCCCGCCTGCTCTCCTGCGCTATCCGTCTGGATGGTCACGTTCGCCAGGTTGAGCTGCGCCCCCAGGGCGGCGCCCGTCAAGTCCCCATCGATTTGGGCTATCGTGTAGTTGGTCGGGTCCAGCAGCAGCGCCCCGGTCTTCCCCAGCGGCGCCCGGAGGTCCGCCAGGCCCCGGTAGACGAGCGTCCGCTTGCCCGACACCTCGACATTTCCGCCGTCACCGCCGGTTGCTCCTCCCCTGGCGCTGATGGCGCCGTAAAACGCCGTCCTGTCGTCGGCCCAGAGGACCACCTTGCCGCCATTGCCTGCCTCCCGAGCATCCGCTTTGATGACGACATCTTTTCCGACATAGGTTGTTTCAGCGTTCTGTATGGCCGAATTACTGCCCTGATAATCCCCGCCGATCAGGACCGTTCCGCCGCCGGTTTTGCCGGAAGCATCGATCCGTGCGTTGTCGATCAGGCCGACTTGATTGCCGAGGACCTGGATATCCCCGCCTTTTCCGTCATTTCCGGTGGCGGTGACGGTGCCGGATACCAGCGTCGTTCCCGACTCACTCTGAATC
>JAPKZM010000231.1 GCA_026393775.1 Candidatus Aminicenantota bacterium | reverse complement strand
GCTTCAAGCATTTTCGGATTATCCATTGCTTCACCGCCCAGGCCGATATTAACCACGACCTTTTCGATGTGCGGTACCTGCATAATATTCTTATACTGGAATGCTTTAAGCAGGGCCGAAACAACTTCTTTCTGGTATCTTTCTTGCATTCTATTCATAAATCAATGCTCCACCGGCGGCTAATCAATCAACGCCTGGCATTTCTTGCAGACACGGTGTGCGCCTTCATCATCGCGCTGGACACTGATACGGGTCGGTTCGCTGCACTTCGGGCAGACCAGCATAACATTCGAGATGTCGAACGGGGCCTCGAACTTGATACGGCCAGGGTTAATCGTTCGGCCTTGAGTCTGGACCTGCCGCTGGTGCTTGGTGTGGATGTTCACTCCCTGCACCACCACCCGGTGCTCGTCTGGCAGCACCTTAATCACCTCGCCGCGCTTGCCCTGGTCTTCAATTTTCCCGCTGATGATCTCAACGGTATCCCCTTTACGGATCTTGACTCTCATCGTTCGCTCCTCAACTGGCCTAGAGTACTTCCGGGGCCAGCGAAACAATCTTCATGAAACCCTTTTCGCGCAGTTCGCGTGCCACCGGGCCGAAGATACGGCTTCCGCGCGGGTTCTGGCCGTCGGCATCCAAGATGACCGCAGCATTGTCGTCAAAGCGGATATAGGAGCCATCTTCGCGGCGCCATTCCTTGGTACATCGCACGATGACGGCCTTGACGATCTCGGATTTCTTGATCGCTCCATTGGGTGTGGCCGATTGGACCGCCCCCACCACGATGTCACCAATCCGACCGTATCTACGGGTCGAACCGCCCATAACGTGGATGACCAGGATTTCACGGGCACCGGTATTATCAGCCACTTTCAAACGAGACTCGTGCTGAATCATGGCTGCGCCTCCACACCAGCCTCGGCGGTGCGGGTTTCATGTTTGATGATCGACTCAACCACCCAGCGCTTATCGCGTGAGAGCGGACGGCTTTCCACAATCTGCACCTGATCTCCGATCTGGCAACCCAGTTCATCATGGGCCTTGACGCGCTTGCTCAAATGCACCACTTTGCGATAGAGCGGATGCCGAAAAGTCCGGCCAATCTCAACCACAACGGTTTTGGTCATTTTATTGCTGGTGACAACACCAGTTATGCGACGGCGGTCATTCATGCTTCACCTTCCTGTACAGTCGTCCGGTTACGCTCATTAAAGATGGTCACCATGCGGGCAACATCACGACGTAGCAGGCGCAGGTGGCTGGTATCGGGGTCTTGATCGAAAATTTATGCCTGGCCAAGCTCAGCGCCTCACGAGCCGCGGCCTCATCCAAACCGCCAATTTCGAACATAACCCGGCCCGGTTTAACCACCGCCACCCAATATTCCACGTTGCCCTTGCCTTTACCCATGCGGGTTTCCGGGGGTTTCTGGGTATAGGGTTTATCCGGGAAGATGCGGATCCAGACCTTGCCACGGCGCTTCATGGCGTGGACCAGCGTGCGGCGGGCGGCTTCGATTTGACGGGCAGTCACCCAACCCGGCTCCATCGCCAACAGGCCATAATCGCCGAATGAAATCTCGACACCCCGCGATTCTTTCCCTTTCATACGACCGCGCATCTGCTTGCGGTACTTGACACGTTTTGGCATTAACATTGCATCAACCTCACTTCACAAACGTCTGGCCTACTCGCTAACGTAGACGCCTTCGGTGGTCTCGATTTTTTCTTCGACTTCGGCTTTCATCTCGCCGTGATAGATCCAGACCTTGACGCCGATACGGCCATAAGTTGTCGTGGCTTCAGCGCGGGCGAAATCAATATCCGCACGCAAAGTTTGCAGAGGAACCCGGCCATCGCGCAGCCAAACCGTGCGAGCCATTTCTGCGCCTCCCAGGCGGCCAGCGACCTCAATCTTGATCCCTTGAGCGCCCTGGCGCATCGCCTGCTGGATGGCACGTTTCATCGCCCGGCGATAGCTGATGCGGCGTTCCAGTTGATCTCCAATATTATGAGCAACCAGATAAGCATCGCAATCCGGGAATTTGATTTCTTTAATATCCAGATCCACTTTCTTGCCGGTCAATCCTTCGAGGGCTACTCGAACTTTCTTGATGCCTTCGCCTTTGCGACCGATCAGGATGCCCGGTTTGGCGGTAAACACAGCTACCTTCAATTTACCGGGATAGCGCTCCACATCGATCCGAGAGACACCCGCCCGGCCTGATTCCCGGTAGAGCATGTCGCGGATAGCGAAGTCCTGCGACAACTGCTCTCGGTATTGAGCACCTTCAGCGAACCAGCGGCCACGCCAGTCCCGGTTGACATTCAGTCGAAAACCAATCGGATGAACTTTGCGACCCATAAGATCTCCTTCGTTCTTTCTTTGCCGGTTAAGCGGCCTCGCGTTCGCGCAGGACAATCGTCACATGCGATGAACGGCGCAGGACCGGCTTGAAGCGACCGCGTGCCCCGAAACGGCGCCATTTACGGGTGGGCGCTTCGTCGGCAAAGATTTTTGCAACGAACAGGTCGTCGCGGCTGACACCGAAGTT
>JAPKZM010000054.1 GCA_026393775.1 Candidatus Aminicenantota bacterium | reverse complement strand
TTGGAGGACAGGTTGGCAGACGAATGCCAAAGGCCAAATGGGAATTCCAGTTTATGACTGAGTTCGTTTTTGCCCCAGAAGGGTCATTTTACTTGCTGTTTTCTAGCTAGTTTCTGTTGCGGAAAGCCGAAAATTTGAAAGGATGGTTTTCCGGGCGCATCTTTTTTTCAGGATTTTGCCGTCACCTGCGTTTTCGGCGTTTCCTTTTCCTTATTTGGCACTCCAGCATCGCTTTTTGCGACACACTATCTCTACGTCCCCCTTTTCCGCCGTTCGTCAGGCTCTCCTTTTGTCTTACAACCGGGTCAGCAGGACCAGGTTATGGCACAGGACCGCCAGGCCCACGCTGGCGGCGTAATGCTTAAATCCCTTAAAAAGGCACTTTCCCAGCTTAAAGGCCCGTTTTAACACCGAGATACTGCCCTCGCAGCCGGCCCGGAACCGCTGGCCGGCGATAAACTTTTTGGTTGTCTCCCGCCGGTATTCCGCCGGCGTGCGCCGGCCCTTCTTGGCGATGGACACCGTAGCGATCTTTTCTTCCAGGGCGGCAATCTGTGTCATGCTGGTATAAAATCCCTTGTCCGTGGCGGCGAGGTCCGGGTACGCGCCAAAAAGCTCCTTGTGGGCCGCCAACGCCCCGGGCAGCAGTTCCGGGTCTTCGATCCGTTTCGCCGGCGCCTGATAATAATGGATAAACTTTTCGCCTGTCTGCACCAGCAATATCTTGTGTCCGAACTCGATCGGCTTGCCCGCCTTGCCCCGCTGAATCAGTTCCGTATGCTCCTCAAACAGGCTGTAGAGCTTCTCCTCCGCCGGCAGCATGACCCCTGCCATCACCCGCTGCTGGGCTTGATGGATGATCCGCGCCACCAGGGGCAGGTAATGGGCCAACTCGTCGGCATCGTAACCGGCCCCCGCCAACCGCCGGAGCACATCCTGGCCCACCCCGTGAATCCACCGCACCGATTGAATCAGTTTGCGGAAATGCCGCCGGACCGCCCGCACGGCGCCCTTGCTTTTATGGGCGGCGTGCCGGGCAATGAACGTCGCGAGTTTCTTGACCTTCTTCTCGTGGAAGCGGTGCTGTAACTTCAAGCGGGGCAAGTCCTTTTGAATGCTCCGCACCAGCCGGGCCAGCGTGCGGTAACTGTCCCCTAGCAACGAGGAATCCGTCGGGTAATGAATATTCGTCTCATAGACCGTGGTGTCCAGCCGCTGTTTCGCGCCGCTGATCTTTTCCTCCCGTATCGCATAATCAGCCACCACCCGATTCATCGTCTCCAGGGTCGAAGCCGACAAGACGCCAAACGCCTTGCTCAGAAAGGTGAAGTCCATCGTGGCCTTGTCCCCCAGCCGCACAAAATGCTGCAAAAACTCACAGTTCTCAATTTGAATCACCGTGCCGCGGTAGTCCTGGCCCTCCAGGAACATCACGATCAACGCCCGCAAAAGCTGCTCGGAGGTGTAGCCGCCCCGCCCCCGGACCGAGGTGGATAACCGCTTCGCCCAGTCCCGATGCGCCAGCGCCAGCACCTGCGGGTTCTCGTCCAGCAGCTCGGATATCGCCTGATATTTCGCCCGGTATTCCTGCACCACTTTTACCGTTGACTCGCCGCTGAAATCAAAGTACCTTTCCCTTGACGCTTTCGTTCTCAAAGTCTGCTCCTTTCATGGTTGGTTCTGCAAACCCATGATAAAAAGAAGCAGACTTTTTTTGTAGCCACTTTTTACAAAAATTTCTTTCCGCAACAGAAACTAAATAGGGATAATGCCCGTCCAGCCGGGCTTACCGCACTTTTCAAATACCTTCCAGAGGGCAACG